>JAGFXQ010000233.1 GCA_017861355.1 Bacillota bacterium | reverse complement strand
ACACAAGTGAAGGAAAAGGTGCTTCCGATGCCGATCTCACTATTTACTGTAATCTCCCCACCCATCATATTAACGAGTTGTTTTGAGATTGCTAAACCTAGTCCGGTTCCACCGAATTTTTTGGTGATATAAGCGTCTGCTTGAGTAAAGTAAGTAAAGAGTGTTCCGATTCTGTCCTCCTGAATTCCGATTCCGGTATCTGTTATCATAAAAAGTAACCGGATTTCTTCGGGATTCATTTGTTCCGAGGAGACCGATAATTCGATGTATCCTGATCCGGTAAATTTAATAGCATTACCAATCAGATTATAGAGTACTTGTTTCAGCCGGTCAGAATCTCCAATCAAATTACCCTTTACCTCCGGACTTTTAAAGAACCTGTATTCCAGAGACTTATGATCAATCAAGACCTGAACTACATTATTCACTTCGTTCAGGATCGTTTCTATATTGAATTCATCCTGAACCAGATTAACCTTGCCTGTCTCGATCTTTGATAAGTCCAGAAGATCATTGATGACAGACAAAAGTATTTTTCCGCTATTCATGATGATATCTGCCATTTTTTTCTGCTCATTACTGAGATTTATCTGCAGAAGATTCGTCATACCTAAGATACCGTTCAGCGGCGTTCTGAGCTCATGACTCATATTGGCCAGGAACTGGGTCTTGGCATGATTGCATCTTTCTGCTTCTTCTTTTGCCTCAATTAAAGCCTGCTCATTTATTTTTTTCTCAGTAATATCGGAGAAGATACAGGCCGTGAAACCTTGCGCAGGACAATAATAGAAAGCATTGTACCATCTATTCATGATGTCGGAGTAGACTTCCATCTCAACCGGATATCCCTGTAATGCGACTTGTCCAAACAGCTCTATCCAATTGACAGAGGAGTTCTTCAAGGTAGGAAACAGCTCGGTAGCTTTTCTACCAATGATATCCTCGCGTCTTTGTCCGGTGATTCTTTCATAAGCTGGATTGACCTCTTCTATGATATAATCTACGGGAATGCCACTGTCATCTGTAAGGATCTGATAAGTAGCGTGTCCTACAATCATGTGATTAAATAGATCCCTGTACCTTGCCTCACTTTCCCTCAAGGCTTTTTCCATCTTCACATTCTCTGCAACATCGCGGATCCGTAACACTCCGGCGAGAAAGTTGCCGTCGCTGTCATAAATTGGAGTTCCGGTTACCTCGGAATATAAAATACAGTCATTTATTTTAATATTGGTTCTATAGTTAAGTATTTTTTCTCCTCTTCTGACTCTAAGAGCTGGAATATCTTCCAGTGGAATGATACAATCATCTTTGTCGTAATATTCCGCAACCTTTCTGCTGTCACCGATCAACTCCAGCTCTTTCAGCAGAGGAGGAAGGGCATCTCTGGCTGCTTTATTGATCGTTGTATAATGGCAGTTACTATCAAAAATGAAAAAAGAATCAGACATATCTTCAATAATAGTATTCAGCATAGTGTTTTGATATTGAACTATTTTAAGTTGTTCTTCCAGTTTATTTTTCATTAATACACGATCAGTAACATCAAATGCGATCTCGAATATATATTTCATCCCTCCATCCACCGAAACCGGTACGATAGAGGAATCCCAATAAGTTACCCCTCTTGAGTAATAGTCGTATCTATATTCAATCGGATAAAGGGATTTGCCGGTTCTCATGACCTCCTGAAAGAAAGCTTCTACGCCACTTCCGCGAAAGCCTTTTACCCGCTCTCGGAAGGGTTTGCCGATACTAGCTTCAACGGTGTTATATGGAGCATCATTATAATTCAGATACATCTGGTTGGTTTTCAACAAAATCAGATCAGGAACACTGTGAATTGCGACTGCGACGACATTATCCTTATAGAGTTGTTCGAAGAATAATACCTTATCTTCTAATCTTGAATTCGGCTTCTCAATAAAATGATAAATTTTCTCATCAGGATAGGCCGGCTGATATGTGGTAGTTATCACCTCCAGCGCTTCGAATGATTTTGTAAAAAGAAAAGTATCACCGGTTGCTTTATTGTCATCAATATCTTGGACGGTGCAATTCATTCTTAAAACCTTGCTGATTACCATGGTAAGGTCTTTTGATAGAAAATCTGCTTTGGTGTACCCTGTTAATTCCAGGAAGGCAGACCCCACACTGACAATTCTACCGTTCTTCACTTTCAAGGAAAAATCATTAATTTCAGATATACCACGAGCTCTTACCATATGAATTTCACCTCCGAATAACAAATAATTGATATAAATGCAAGCTGATATAAAGGGATAGTATTTCAGCCGGATTAGTAATAATTTGTGCCATGGCAGGTCAATTGGTATAGTTAGAAGGAAGGTCAGGCTTCAATATGTATAATATACAATATTATACATATTATGAGTAAAAATGACAACAATATTTATATGAATGAGTAACATATATGGATAAATCTGTGTGATCAATAAGTGGCATAAAATATGAAAAATAATTACTTAAAGAAAGAGAGAGCTATACCGCCTTGACAGCGCCATAACTCTCTCCTTTTATTCGTAAGAAACGGAATGGAAATATATAAGAATTTAAACAGTTACTGAATTTTCTCTACCCGTACATTTGTGATATTAACATCCGCAATAGAGCCTCTATTGCCAAGATTGAACTCAAGTCTGCCATTCGGGTCATCTTTTGTAGTCATATCAAAGGTATAGGTATAAGTCTTCCTATCCTTTGAAAGGGTCAGTACGGTATCTGCGAGGTAACGGATCCATCCATTATCGGGTGCGGATACACATACGATAATATCTCTTGCTTCGGATGCATTGGCGTCAAAAGTTACTTGATATTTGCAGCCCTTTTTCATTGCGAGATTTGGCTGTACCAGCTGTACGGAATAATCAACTGTTCCGGCATTTTGAGAGGTGATTGTCATCTTTCCGTCTTTGATCTCAGCGGCACCTTCTCCACCTTGTGCCAATAGGAATTTCCAATCGGTATCGTCGGTCAGGTCTTCGGCAACGGAGAAGTCTCCATTATGAATATAATTAGCCCCTGCCTCCGGCTCTACTAATTCTGTTACCGGCTTTTTGACGTTTATATCATAGGATGGCTTTTGATATACCCTGACATAATCTACTTCAAAGTTGGCATTGTTAAAGTCCGTTGTTGCATCCGGGTTGCCAGGCCAGTTTCCCCCGACCGCAAGATTCAGCTGTACAAAAAATGGTTGGTTGAAGGGTGCAGGATATGGCTTTTCCGCTTCGCCCTGAACAGCGGTAAACCAATCATTCACTGTCTTATATAGGTTTCCATCAATATAGAAGCGCATTTCTCCCGGTTCCCATTCTACCGAAAACTCATGAAATCCATCGGCGAAGGTAGTATCCTTCAGTACATAGGTACCCTGCTGTTGGGCGTGAGGTTCTCCGTAATGGATGGTTCCATAGGCAGTATCAACCTGATTACCCAGTACTTCGAGAATATCGATCTCACCACATTTTGGCCACTCACCATATTTCTCCTGAACCGTCGGCATCATCCAGATTGCCGGCCAGAGACCTTGTCCTCTCGGGACCTTAGCGCTGACGACAATCTTACCATAGGTGAAATCCTGCTTATTCTGAGTTGTGATCTTACCGGAAGTATAGTAGTCTTTTCCTGCAGCATCTGTAGTTTTAATCGCCTTAATGATCAGGCTCCCGTCTTTGGTATAGACATTATCCGTTGAGGTTGTATATTCCTGTAATTCATTATTGGTCCAGCCCGGTTCATGCGGTTCGTAATTCCAGATATCGGTATTCAGGCTAGCGTCGTTGAATTCATCATTCCATAATAAAGTATATCCATCAAACGCAGGGACGGTAGCTTGTTCCGGCTGAGCGGCATCCGCTGCCGGTACGGTTGGTTCAGGTGTACTCGTTGCTTCCGTCTGTACGGATGTCTCTGTTGGTGTTATGTCTTCTTTTTTGCTGCAACCGGCAAAGGCTCCAAGCACCATAATCATCCCACAGATAATACATAATCCTCTTTTAAGTTCCTTTCTCATTTCAATCCCCCTTTTGATAATAACATTAACTACCTTCGTTAAAGCAATTTCGTTAATTGATCAAGAATCGGAGCATAGTGTTCATCCACGATTCCAAAATCCTTCCCCTTATAGTTCCAGGCAGCTCTTCCAATTCCATATTTCTCAAATGTTGTGTGGATATCGGAATACCAATTAAGTGTGGAGGTAAGATCCGCCTGATCAATTACTCCGTATTCTCCACAATAAAGTGCAATGTCTCGCTCCTCTGCAATACGAATCGCTTCTGAAAAAGCATGTTCAAAAAACGTCTTATCCATTTTGTCCCGCATGATTCGGATATAGATATCACCATTTCCGTTGGGAAGAAACTTCTCCGTTTCCGATATAAATTTTGCATATTCATTTGGATAGGTTGTATGAAAGTCAGCAGTCATATTTTTGACCCAATAAGCGGATTGATGGGTAAATATTAAGGGCTCATAGAAGTGATAGTTATAGACGATGTTCTTGTCATAGGGCAAGTCAAGCAGCTTCAAGGAATCAACGCTGTTATAATTCACACCACCGAGTAGAATTTGAATGTTCGGAGCAATTTGCCGAATTGCTTCTATGGTGCGCTTAGCAATACGATTCCAGATGTCTGCAACATCGGGAGCGACAATTTCGTTCAAGATCTCAAAAGTGAGCCGATTTTCATATTTTCCGTACCTCTTCGCCAACTCTTCCCAAAGGGCTACAAATCTGTTTTGAAGTTTCTCGCTTTCAAAGAATCCTGTTGAAGTCTCAAACTCATCAAAGGAATAACCTGCGGTTTTATGTAAGTCAAGAATCATGTTAAGGCCGTTTCTTTCACACCAATCCAGACAACGGTCAATGTAGGTAAAGCCTTCTTCGATATACCCGCCATCCTCAGTCTCGACAAGCTTATAATCAATGGGCAATCTCACATGGTCAAGTCCCCATGCAGCAATGCGTTCAATGTCGCTTTCCACGATAAAGGTGTTATAGGTTTCTTTGCTGTGATCGCACTGGGATAACCATCCTCCGAGATTGACACCTTTGATATAACCGGTAAATTTTTTCATATTTGTCCTCATTTCCGTGCTGCTTAAAATCTCGTTGGTATCTACTGATAATTAACATAATCATATAATTTTTGGTTGTCTGAGTATATCAATATGATTGTAATTTTATCAAAATGATGACATAATTAATGTAATGTGGAGGTGTCAGTATGGATATGAGTAAAGAATGGAGCTATAAGGAATTCATAATGCGTGAAGATAACATTTCGCACGCACCCTATGGTCCGGAATTTGATTTCTACGGAGCGGTAAAAGCAGGGGATATCGCTAAAGTGACGAAGCTGAGTGAAAATGCTTTCACAGATAAGATAGGACTGGGGCGATTGTCAGATAACCCGCTGCGTAATATTAGGTATCATTTCATCATAACGGTTGCTATGGTTGCAAGATACTGTATCGAAGGCGGAATGGAACACGAAGCAGCCTACCGGCTCAGTGATTTCTATATTCAACAGGCAGACCAGTGCACCGCCATCGACCAGATTGAGCGACTACATAGCATAATGACAATCGATTACACAAAAAGGATGAAAGCTTTGAAAATGGATAAAATCATTTCTAAGCCAGTTGTAAAATGTATTGATTACATCTATAAAAATCT
>JAGFXQ010000232.1 GCA_017861355.1 Bacillota bacterium | reverse complement strand
CTGCTACAATTACATGCATTCGTATCTCCACCTTTCAATTATCCTTTTGTATTTGTAATTCACATTACACTGCGACGGGAATCTCCACCTTCGGTCCATGCTGATAATCTCTCAGTTCAAAATCTACCACCATGAACTCATAGAAATCCTTCACCTCCGGATTCATATAGAAAGTAGGTGCAGCATAGGTAGGACGTTCTATCAATTCCCGAATGATCGGAATATGACGATCATAAATGTGTGCATCTGCAATTACATGCACCAATTCACCCACCTCATAACCGCATACCTGTGCCAGCATATGGATTAGCACTGCATATTGGCAAACATTCCAACTGTTAGCTGCTAAAATATCATTCGAACGTTGATTTAATATCGCATTCAATACAAGCCGATCACTATCTTTTTTCTTCGTCACGTTGAAGGTCATGCTGTAAGCACACGGATACAGCTTCATCGCGTGCAGGTCTTGATGAACATAGATGTTCGTCATAATTCTTCGACTGTAGGGATTATTCTTCAGATCATAAATCACACGATCCACCTGGTCCATCTCACCTTCCTTGTATTGGTGCTTAACTCCCAGCTGATATCCATAAGCCTTACCGATAGAACCATCCTCCTCAGCCCAAGCATCCCAGATATGACTGTTCAGATCATGTATATTATTCGATTTCTTCTGCCAAATCCACAATATCTCATCAATACAGCTCTTAAATGCTGTTTTTCTTAACGTCATAGCCGGAAATTCCTTTGACAAATCATAACGATTCACAACACCGAATTTTTTAATCGTATAGGCATAAGAACCATCTTCCCACTTCGGCCGTACCTTTTCTCCTTCAGTACTGACGCCGTTTTCCAAGATCTCCTTACACATTTCAATAAAAATATTATCAGCTAAACTCATCTTTGTTTCCTCCCGGCTTTTTTCCATTTACTTCCTATATTTCCGAGCCACATAAGCAATCCGCTTTTGATACTCTCAAGTAATAATTGTACCCTATATCCCATATCAAGGCAATAAATAATTTATGACTCAATCATCCATCACTTATCACCCTACCCTCCATGCTTAAAAGGTATCCCATCCTATCGGCTTCTTCACCATTCCACAAAAAATGCCCGAATCTCAACAGAAACGGACACTTTAAGTGAAGTTACTTTATATATTGTGGTAACAAAAAGCCCGGATAGTTCAATCCCATTACATGCATACCAGTTGTTCATCTGCAAATCGTTTGATATTGGAAGCATTTACATACTTCTTCACATTGCCATCTTTGATTTCGATCAAAGTCGGTGCCTGCATAATATTGAATCCTCTCGCAAGCTCTGCATTCTCTTCTGCATCAACGATCGCAAAGGTCGTACTCTTTAAGTATTCTTTGGCAGCATGACAGTTGGGACAGGTTTTGGTCGTAAAGAGGTATAGTCCATCCTCCATCTGATTATTATCTTCGTCAGCACTGACCGATAATGTAGCTTTCAAGTCTGCCTTCCTATCTCTGGAATGCTCCATATCATAGATTCTACGGTTCTTATATTCTTGCGCTTTACCCTCGTTCCAATTCTGAACCGGACGGTAATAACCTGTGATACGGCTATAAACTTCTGCTTTCTCACCACAGTGAGGACAGGTAAATTGCTCACCGGCAAGATATCCATGTGTCTTACATACGGAATAGGTGGGTGACATCGTATAGTATGGTAATTTATAATTATCTGCGATTGTCTTAACCAGTTTTGCTGCTGCTTCCCAATCCGGAAGCTTCTCTCCAAGGAAAGCATGGAATACGGTACCGGAGGTATATAAGGTCTGCAATTCATCTTGAATGTCCAAAGCTTCAAAGACATCCTCGGTATAACCTACCGGGAGATGGGAGCTATTGGTATAATAAGGTGTATCCCCTTCCTTGCCGGCGGTCTTAATGTCAGGCCAACGCTTCTTATCATTCTTAGCAAGACGATAGGTGGTGGATTCAGCCGGAGTAGCTTCAAGATTATACAGGTCTCCATATTGCTCCTGGTAATCCGACAGACGCTCTCTCATATGATTCAAGGTCTTGATCGTAAAATCTTTGGTCTTCTTATGAGTCATATCTTCACCAAGCCACTTCGCATTCAATCCAACCTCATTCATACCGATCAGACCAATGGTTGAGAAATGGCTTTCAAAGGATCCTAAATAACGTTTTGTATACGGATACAATCCTTCCTTGAGAAGCTTGGTGATTACACCTCTCTTCACATGTAAGGATCTTGCGGATACATCCATCATCCGGTCGAGGCGCACAAAGAAATCCTTCTCATCGCTAGCCAAATAAGCAATTCTAGGCATATTGATTGTTACAACGCCTACGCTGCCTGTGCTCTCCCCGGAACCGAAGAATCCACCTGTCTTCTTACGAAGCTCACGAAGGTCAAGACGTAACCGGCAGCACATGGAACGGACATCACTTGGCTCCATGTCACTATTAATATAGTTAGAGAAATACGGGGTGCCATATTTCGCCGTCATTTCAAACAATAAACGGTTGTTCTCTGTATTGGACCAATCAAAATCCTTCGTAATGGAATAAGTAGGAATCGGATACTGGAATCCTCTTCCGTTTGCATCCCCCTCAATCATAATCTCGATAAAGGCTTTGTTCACCATATCCATCTCATTCTTGCAATCCTTATACTTGAAATCCACTTCCTTGCCACCGATGATGCAGGGAAGCTCTGCCAGATCATTCGGTACGGTCCAATCCAAAGTAATATTAGAGAAAGGAGCCTGAGTTCCCCAACGGCTCGGTGTGTTCACTCCGTAGACAAAGGATTGAATGCACTGCTTTACCTCGCGGTAAGATAAGTTATCCACTTTTACAAATGGAGCAAGATAAGTATCAAAGGAAGAAAAAGCCTGAGCTCCTGCCCATTCATTTTGCATAATTCCCAAGAAGTTAACCATTTGATTGCAGAGGGTCGAGAGATGGCTGGCGGGTGACGAGGTTATTTTACCCGGAATACCGCCAAGACCTTCCTTAATCAATTGTTTTAGAGACCATCCTGCACAGTATCCGGTTAACATTGACAGGTCATGTAAATGAATGTCTCCGTTGCGGTGTGCAGTCGCAATCTCTCCGTCATAGATCTCAGACAGCCAGTAATTTGCTGTAATTGCTCCGGAATTATGCAAGATAAGTCCGCCGACCGAGTAAGTAACGGTTGAGTTTTCTTTGACTCTCCAGTCTTCCTCATTCACATAATTGTTCACGATCTCTTTGTAGTCCAGAATGGTGGACTTCATGTTACGGATCTTTTCTCTATTTTTACGGTATAGAATGTAAGCTTTTGCAACGTCAGTATAACCGGTCTGCTCCAAAACACTTTCCACACTATCCTGAATATCTTCTACATGTATTGTTTCCTCTTTTATCTTCTTCTGAAAATCGGAAGTAACTCGAAGTGCTAATAGACTGATAATCTCCTCGGTATAGAACTTCTCTGTTGCTTTGAAGGCTTTCGTTATAGCTTCACTGATCTTTTTCAGGTTGAATTCGGCAACCTGCCCATCTCTCTTAATAACATTAATCATATGTAACTGTCTCCCTTCCCGCTTTTCACATAGTTGTATCACTGATAACCACTGCTTCAATAGTACCAGAAAAATCCATATTAGTCAATAAAAAAATACTAGATATATGTGACAATTTTTCCTGTCATACTATATCTAGTATTTTAATTAGTAATATATACCTATTGAATTTTCGTCTAAGAATGCCGAAATATACGTTTCAACATCGTTATACCAACGTCTGAAATATATCCTTTGGTACATATGCCTTCACATAGATTCCGTCCTGTTGATACTCTTCCTCCAGCAGTTGACCATACTTTCTTATTGTCTGAATCTTACCTGCATCCTGATACGTAAACGTCTTCTCTAATAAAACCTTGCGTTCGTTTAATATCTTTTCAATGATCAGCAGAAGTTTATCTACTTCAGTTCCGGTTTTCGCGGATATCTTAACGGTATAATCCGCCTTAAAATCTTTCATCACCGGCTCTGCTTCCGGTTTATCCTGTTTATTAAATGCGGTAATAATTACTTTATCCGATATTCCAAGCTTACTCAAGGTTTCATATACAATATGCATCTGACGGTCAACATCCGGGTTAGAGCTGTCAACGACATGTAGAATAATGTCCGCATATTTAGCTTCCTCCAGCGTACTTCGGAAGGACTCAATCAAATGATGGGGCAACTTGCGGACAAATCCAACAGTATCCGTCAATAATACCTGCTGTCCGCTATCCAGTGCAAGCGTTCTGGTGGTTGGATCCAACGTCGCAAACAACATATCCGCTTCCAGTACTCCCGCCTTGGTCAGATAATTCAACAAGGTTGATTTACCTGCGTTGGTATATCCAACGATCGCAATCACCGGTATGTTATTCTTATTACGCAGGCTTCTGGAGGTTTCTCTGTTCTGCTTTACCTCCTCCAATTCCCTTCGCAGCTGTGTAATTCTCTCTTTAATAATACGACGGTCCATCTCCAGCTTCTTCTCACCGGGACCTCTGGTACCAATTCCTCCACCAAGTCTGGATAAGGAATTGCGAAGCCCGATCAATCTGGAAGAACGATAGCGTAACTGAGCCAGCTCAACTTGTATCTTACCCTCTTTGGTTGTAGCATGATTTGCAAAAATATCAAGTATAATAACGGTTCGATCCAGAACCTTCATCTGAAGTGCATTTTCCAGATTCTTTAGCTGTACCGGTGATAATTCATCATCGCACACCACTCCTGTTGCTCCTGTCTCTAGCGCCAGTGCCCGTACCTCATCAATCTTACCCTTGCCGATATAGGTACCCGGATGAATACTCTCTCTATTCTGAATAATCTTGCCAACTGTAATCGCTCCGGCAGTAGCTGCAAGCTCCTCCAGCTCTTCCAAGGATTCGACTGTGTCATCGCTGTCTGAGGATGCCACTCCGACTAATACGAAGCGCTCCTCCTGATCTTTCATCTCATATAATTCTGCCATATTTACTCCTCAATCGTATCCGTAACCGCTTCTGTTAATCTGCTCTCCACAAACTGCGCTTCTCTTACCGCATCTGCATCTTCAGGATAAGCTGACAGATAATCCGTTAGCTTTTCCTTTACTTTATCGAACTCGCTTAAGCCCTCATAGGCAACAATCTCATTCTTCTTCAGAATCTGCATCGTTTTAGCATTGCCAAATGCAATTCCCTGCTCCAGATAAGTAAGTGCCTTTGAAAAATCACCTGTTTTAATCAGACAAGCTGATATCTGATTAAATACATTCGGTGTCATAATCTCACCCTCGTCAATAAATATATCATAATAATAGATTGCCTTTGGATAGTCCTTTCTGATCCGATAGACTTCCCCAATATAATAATATGCTTCCGTAAAACCATTCTTAAAGCCTTCACTCAATTCCGAAAGTGCTGTCTCATAATCTTTCTGATAAAAATGAACCTTTGCAATATTGTATTGATCTGCACTTGTCTTAATTTCAAGCCCGGAAGCCTTTAAAAGTACTTCATTCGCTGCCGCTTCGTCGCCACTCTCCGTCAGAAGATAATACTTACCAAAATAGTGAGAATAATTAGCCGGGTCGATCTGAATCGCTTTATCATAATCTGCCAGACTCTTATCGAAATCGCCTTTGTTGCGATAACACAATGC
>JAGFXQ010000046.1 GCA_017861355.1 Bacillota bacterium | reverse complement strand
TCCCAACTCCGATTGAAGAGCGCATAATCCATCCGGCTGGTGAAGCATACAGATGCCCTGCCAATCCGTCGCTATCTGGGCATATGTATATGTATTAAAGCAGGGGGAAGAAGACAGTTTTAGTGCGCAGTCGAGTCTTGTCCGAAGCTTCGGCGAGCAGCCTTCCCCAAGAAGTCGATAATACTCCTTCATCGATATTCGAATTGGCCATCCATCACAGCAGGAATGCCGGCACTCACTATAATTCATTATCAGACTCCCACTTAATAGAATTTAATTCCAAAAAAAAGAAATTAATATGATCTATTGTAATTTTTAGAATTAATTTTGTAAAGCGATAATTCATTGACTATTCTCAATACTACCGCCTATTTTACCTCGCATACATTGCAACAACAACGATAATAGAGGGCTTCCGATGTTCAAGTGTCTGAAGCCTCTTTTATTGTTTTATCAATTTAACGCCTTCAAACGAATAATTTGATATAAATTTAACTTATCTTTTCAAATTGTATACAATATAGTATAATACAAATCAATTATTCAAAATATAGGTGCGTCCATAAATTAGCATGACATTCACAGATAACTTTGTAATAATGATGTAACTATGTATCAGCAAACAATACTACAAATATAAAATTATATAATTTCAGGAGTATTTATACTAAGATATATAAGATTAAGGAGGTATACCAATGAAAAAAGATAAGGTCTTAAAAGTTGTCAGAATTATTTTTATCGCATTCATTAGTGTTGTAATTGCTTTAGGTATTACGGGATATCTAGTCATTCATAAGTACATTAATAAGATGAATCTGATCAAGGATAATCCCTCTTATGAAGTAACTGATAATTTGATAGAAGAAACAGATGAAAAGGTAATAGAAGATGTGACGGATACGAGCGATTCACCACAAGCAGCTATTGATGAACTAGATGAAACGATACTTAATAATATTAATGATAAGGATCAAGAAATCAGTAGTAATGATGTATATAATATTCTGCTCATAGGCTGTGATACCAGGGAAACGGGTGGTTCAGGGCGTTCCGATGCTATGGTGATTGTTTCCATCAATTCTAAAACAAAAACGATTGTTCTTACCTCGTTATTAAGAGATATTTATCTAAGTATTCCCTCGCATAAAAATAATCGTTTAAATGCTGCCTATGCATATGGCGGAGCTGACCTGTTGGTTAATACCATAGAAGAAAACTTTCAAATTGAAATAGATAAATATATATCAATGGACTTTTATGCATTCATCGACGTAGTTGATTCTATTGATGGAGTAACCTTAGAAGTGAAAGAGGAGTACATTCCTATCATTAATTTTTATATAAAAGAAATAAATCAACATAATAAAGAAAATGAGAACGATGATTTACTTACACAAGCAGGAAATTATGTGTTGAATGGAAAGCAAACGCTAGGATATATCCGCAATCGCTATGTGGGCACGGATTTTGAAAGAACAGCCCGACAGCGACTGGTCTTACAGACAATATTCAATAAAATTAAAGATTTAAATTACCTAAAAATATTAGAATTATCAGATAACATACTACCAAGGGTTACAACAAATCTTAGTGAAAATAAAATTTTATCCCTAATATTATCAGTTCCTGCTTATAGAAATTATGAAATAGAGCAGTGGAGCATTCCTATGGAGAACTCGTTTTCTTATTTGACAATTAATCGGATGGCTGTGATAGGAATAGACTTTGAAAAAAATTTAAAAGAGCTACATAGAAAAGTATATGGGATGCCATGATTTGTGTAAAAATTGTATATTTATTAACACAGTTATAATAAATGATAGATAATACACAATAAAATATTCAACTATTGCATCAATAACGAAAAATGTAAAATAATAATTGACAATTATGAGTTTTTATATCAGAATAGAAGGAAATTATCTAATATTATGGAAAATATTCCAGCTACAGGATATGACTTAATTTCTTATCTTTGAGTAATGAGGAGTAGATGAAATGGGAGAATAAATATTAACCATTCAAGGAGGGGTATATGAATAAAGAAATTAATATAGATCTAAAGAGATGCTTGAAAGCCATTATAGGCAAGTGGTGGTTGATTGTTATTACAGGAGTAGTATTTTATGGAATTGCATATCTGATTAGTATTAACAATATACGAGAAGATGAGTATACGGCAGAGGCTACTGTTTTTTCTGCCACAGATTATCCGACCCTAACAATATATTCGGATATTATCACAAGTTCAAAGGTTAGTGAAAGGGCGGCGAATTCATTAAATATACCTAGTCTGGATGCGGATGGGATCAAAAAAATGATCACGGTGAAAACTTATTCACTAGTACTTGGTATCAATGCTACTTCAACGGATGAGAACCTTGCTATCAAGGTAGCAAATGCAGTTGCAGCGGTATTCATTGAAGAGGTGAATAATATCACAGACAGCAATTCAACACGTTTTCTGGATGAAGCAACATCGGTCTCACTGTCCTTTAATAAACGGGTAGAGCAGTTGAAGTTTAGACTAATAGTAACACTTGTAGGGATTATATTATTATGTGTTTGGATTATATCTGGTGTAATATTCTCTAGGAAAATATATAGTTTATATGACATTAGTTTAGGCGGAGATATTGATGTGATCGGAGCGATTCCATTATTTGAAAAAAAGTGGAAGGAGTAAAACCTTATGAATAGACTAATTGATTTCTATACAAATACAAATCATTACATTAATGACGCAATTGATCGGATTATTGTAGAACTACATCTGAAAAAGAAAAGTGACGGATATAAGAAGTTTATTATTAGTGGTTGTGAACCGGGAGTTGGAGCAACGACAATTGCGATAAATCTTGCAATCTCTATGGCAAATGCAGGATGGAAAACAATTTTAATCGACGGTGATTTACGTAAAATCACAAAGTTTAAAAGATTGAATGAGAGACAGGAGATAGGCTTATCCGATTATTTATCAGGGGAAGGCATATACCAACAAACAATTTACGCAACAAATCTTAAAAATCTGTTCTATATTCCAAGCGGAAGTAAAATAGTAAATCCCATCAGTCTCTTATGTTCCGATAAGGTATATGAATTAATGGATCAGCTTTGTAAAGACTATGATTTTATCATTATGGACATGCCCTCCTTAACTGCATCGTTGGATGCCAATGTTATGGCTAGCAAAATGGATGGTGTCATTCTGGTATCAGAATATGCAAGAACAGATATTAGAAGTATCAGAGAAGCAAAAGATATCCTCAATAGTTCGGGAGGGAAAATAACAGGAATTATATTAAATAAAATCAACAATAACGAGTACGGAAATATTGTTAAAAACTACGACTATTATAAAAATCAAAGATACGCAAACAGACGTGCAAAAATCAAGAGCAAAATGATTGTTTAAATCAAAGAATAGGCAGTACTGAATTTACGAATAGAAACAATCATGAAAGGAATTAACATGAGAATATTGATGGTTAATAAATTTTTATATCCAAGAGGCGGAGCAGAGACATATTTCTTGAAAATTGGCGGTTACTTGGAGCAGGTAGGACATCAGGTGGAGTATTTTGGCATGTTTGATGAGAAAAACACAGTAACGAATAGTGCGAATGCGTACACATCCAATATGGATTTTCATATATCCGGAATAAAAAAACTTCTTTACCCCATACACATAATTTATTCGATTGAAGCCAGGCAAAAAATCAGAAAAGTGCTACAGAAATTCAAACCGGATGTTGTTCATTTGAATAATATCAATTTCCAATTGACACCGTCCATCATTGAAGAAATACATAAACATAAGGTTAAAATAATACAAACAGTGCATGATTATCAGATGATTTGTCCGAACCATCTGATGTTTGATAATACAAAAAGGCCTTGTGAGCTATGCGTAAATGGTAGCAAGTGGAATTGTACCAGAAAGAATTGTATCCATGGATCAAAAATGAAAAGTATAATCGGTTCCATGGAAGCTATATTGTATCAGCACCGAAAAACGTATAGCATGGTGGATTTATACATTTGCCCAAGCCGTTTTATAGAAGATAAATTAAATCAGATCCATCGATACCGTGGGAAAACTTTACCGATACATAATTTTATTGAACTAAAAGAGGTGGATGCGAACCGTGAAAAAGGGGATTATGTTCTCTATTTTGGAAGACTATCGGAAGAAAAAGGGCTTGAAATGTTTCTTAATTGCTGCAAGAAGTTGCCCCATATTAAGTTTCGAGTAGCAGGGACAGGTCCTCTTGAACACATATGCAAAGATATTCCTAATGTAGAATTTGTAGGCTTCAAAAAGGGAGAGGAGCTAAATACCTTAATAAGCAAGGCAATGTTTACAGTGTATCCATCCATTTGGTATGAAAATTGCCCCTTATCAATTCTTGAATCAGAAGCACTGGGAACACCGGTAATTGCATCTAAGATGGGAGGGATTCCTGAATTAATCGAGAACAATGAGACAGGTATCCTGATCGAAGACATTAATGAAGAAAAGCTAGCTAGGGAAATGAATGATCTATATCACGATGAAGAAAAAAGATTACGGATGTCAAGAAATTGTATCAAAAAAAGAGAGAAAATGATTTCCTTAGAAGCCTATGGTAATAGGGTGGTTGAGATATATCAGGATTGTTTAAACAAGTAATCATAATATACGAAGAGGTCAGGAGGTGATATCAAATACTATCCATCATTATACCGGTATATAATACAGCCGAAGTGTATTTAAGAAAATGTCTTGATAGTGTTACTGGACAAGGGACAAATGAAATCCAAGTAATTATCGTTGATGACGGATCAATCAATGAAGCAGGGAATGTATGCGATGAATATGCAGAAAGTTTTCCATTCATTAAAGTAATACATATTGGAAATGGAGGTGTCTCCAATGCCAGAAATGTTGGGATAAAGGAGGCCTCAGGTGAGTATTTGATGTTTCTGGATGCAGATGATTGGCTGGAGGAGAACCTATGCAGTAAGTTAGTGGATTATTTGAAGAAGGATGCGCCGGATGTGTTGGTTTTTCATTATTCGAAAGTATTTCATAATAAGATCTTTCCAAGTGATATTCCGTTAGCCGATTATTCCTTTCCATCCGATGAGCTGCGAGAACTTCAGTTGATTATACTACGATACTCAAAAAAGTATCCGGGAATTAACCTTTGCACCCCGTGGTGTAAATTATATAAAACCGAGATGATTAGAAAAGGTGATATCAAGTTTATCAATGGCCTTAAGAGGGCAGAGGATATGTTGTTCAACCTGGAGGTTCTTGAACGTGCAGAGGATGTTCACTTTTATGCAGTTGCTGGTTATTTTTACAGAATTAATGATTTATCTGAGAGTCAGACGTTTAATCCTAATATCACCGAATTGTCAAATCAGATTCTAGGGTATATTGAAGAATATTTGATAACACATAATAAGGATAAGATTTTTTATGAAGCCTTTCATGCTTATTGTATCGATAATATTTTTGAACAACTCTATATGTATTACGGACATGATAAAAATAAACGGAAGGAATTCTATAAATTGCTGGATAAAGAACCATTTCGTTCTGCACATAAGAAGGTAAGGCTTATCCGACTACGTTATTCCAAGTTGCTTATTTATACTTTGGCAGCCAGAGTGAAACTTAGAAAATTATTTTTATTAACTATTTATTATAAAAACAAAACAAAGCTGAGAGGCAAATATTTTCGTTATTAATCAAGAAAGGAGAATGCTATTGCTGTAATAGTAGCCATAACTGATATGAGAATTGCGATGATTGGTCATAAACGTATTCCCTCACGAGAGGGTGGTGTAGAGATTGTAGTAGAAGAATTAGCAAAACGTCTAGTTGAACATGGGGATGTCGTTGAAGTATATAACCGCAGTGGCGCTCATTTAGCGAATAAAAACTTCACCCAATATGGAGAACGTTATTATGAGGGGATAAGATTAATAACAATCCGAACCATTAACAGAAAAAGCTTTGATGCATTAATATATTCATTTTTAGCTACAATACGAGCAATATTTGGAAGGTACGATTTGATCCATTATCATGCGGAAGGCCCCAGCGTAATGTTAATCATACCTCACCTGCTCAAAATTCGAACCATTGCAACGATCCATGGGCTAGACTGGCAGAGAGCAAAATGGGGAGGATTGGCAACGAAATATCTATTGCTTGGTGAAAAAATAGCTGCGAGATATGCGGATGAAATAATTGTATTATCGAAAAGTACTCATGAGTACTTTAAAAACACATATAACCGTGAGACCCATTATATTCCCAATGGGGTCATAGATCCACTCCCTATTGAAGCTGATGTAATCGATAAAAAATATGGACTGAAACGGAATGATTATTTTCTGTTTCTGGCACGGATTGTACCGGAGAAAGGGCTACATTATCTAATCGAAGCCTATCGCAACTTAGATACTGATATTAGGCTGGTAATTGCAGGTGGAAGCAGCCATTCGGATGATTATATTGAAAAAATTAAAGCTTCTGTGGAAAAGGATAACAGAATAATTATGACAGGTTTTGTGGATGGGCAGGAACGCGAGGAGCTTTTTAGTAATTGTCTGGCTTACATTCTACCAAGTGATATTGAAGGAATGCCACTGAGCTTACTGGAGGCAATGAGCTATGCCAGAAAGTGTATTGTGAGCAATATCCCGGAGAATATAGAAGTAATTAAGAATAACGGTTATATTTTTGAAAAAGGTAATAGTACAAGCCTTCAACATCAGTTGCAAAAATTATTGGATATCGAGGAAGGTGGTCACGATCCGGGACATTGTTCTAATTATAATCTGTCAAGCTTTAATTGGGATAATATTACCAAATTACATAGAAATTTGTATTCGAATACATGGCAGGCCGATCTGGTTAATTCTCCGGATGGGAGGTGATCTATATGGGAAGACATGCATATCTGATCATGACACATAATAATTTTGATTATTTAACTAAATTAATGAAATCACTGGATGATCCACGGAATGATATCTTCATCCATATAGATAAAAAAGCAAGTTTTACTGATTTTGATCAGCTGAAAAGTACAATTCGTTTTTCCCGAGTTTATTATATAAAACAACGTGATGTGAAATGGGCAGCCTATAGTGGAATCTTATGTGAAATGGATCTATTAAAAGAAGCGACAGGCCGTGAAGAATACGATTATTATCATCTTTTATCAGGAAGCGATTTGGTGATTAAAACGCAGAATGAGATTCATCAATTTTTTGATAATAACAAGGGAATTGAATTTGTTGCGTTCGATGAGCAACAAATTGATCCGGAATATCTGGATCGGATCAAATATTACTATTTCTTTCAGGATGTGGTTGGAAGAAATCGAAGAAACATCTTTTTACTTGTGCTCTATGTTGTAGATAAAATATTATTATCCCTTCAAAAACTCCTTCAAATAAATAGGCTGAATGGGATTGATATTGAGTTCCAGAAAGGAGCGAACTGGTTCAGCATTACCCATGCTTTTGCAATATATGTGTTAGAGCAGGAGAAATGGATATATAGAACCTTCCGATACAGCTTAAGCGGAGATGAGATATTTCTGCAGACAATTCTAATTAACTCTGTATTCCGAGAAAACCTAAGCAAACCGAATCATCCGGAAGAAAACCTTAACATGAGATTGATTGATTGGTCCAGAGGGAAGCCCTATACCTGGCGAAAAGAGGACTATGATACATTAAGGAGTTCAAATATGTTTTACGCAAGAAAGATTGATCCAAATGTTGATGATGAAATTATTACATTAATAAGCGGAAATATTATAGAGAAGCAGGGGAATACATGATAAAAATCGATTACAGATGGATAAGAATTTCATATTTGATGTTTGTGATAGCTTGGATTATCGGAGATATGCGGGATAATATCAATGATGATTTTAAGTATATTTTCATGTTTCTTGTAATTGCGGTTGGCGCGGTAATTCTTATTCGTGATGCAAATAAAACAATACATAATATCGATGATTTTTTTTATATCATGTCAGTACCGGTCATTTTGGGAATTATCACATTGATCTATACCATGATAAATGGCATGAAGTTTCTGCTGATGTGGGATATGTTTTACTTGATTGTACCCTATCTTATGGTATTTATCATCATAAATGTTGATGAGAATCGGAATCGAGAATTTTACTTTGACAGTCTTTTGATTGGGCATATTATTCTATTTTTTTACAAATTTGCAGGGATTTTAGATATGGAGCATATGAAGAAGATTTCCTTTGTCGAATCCTTCTCACCATATGAATCAGTAACGGCCCATATTTATACCCTGCTATTTTATTATTACTATGTAAAAAATAAAAAAGTGAGATGCTTACTCGCATTGTTTTTCGGCATATTATCCTATAAACGTTTGCATGTTGTATTTGCAGTCTCAGTTCTATTACTGGGCTGGTGCATTCGAAAGATGAAAGTAAGTGTTTATATGGAGAATATCGTGAAAGTATTCTTTATAAGCTCTCCACTACTACTTTATGCTATATTGACAGACCAATTTGCAACATGGTTCTTGGCAACCTTCAAGGTTGATTTTGGACAATTTACAATGGGGAGATTTGACCAGTTAAGGGAAGTAGTAACTGCTGATATTACAAATTACGGGTTGGGAAGCATTAAGTATTACTTGGATAATAAAGGTGCTTATATTAATATATTGCATTGTGACATCTTGCGAGTATTAATAGAAACCTCGTTTATCGGATTAATCGTATTAGTCTATGCGTATTTTAGTGTGGCAAAGAAAAACATATATTCGTTACTGTTAATGATATTTATATTTATGATCATGTTTACATCAACGGTAATCAATGGATTCCTTGGCTGGTTTGTAGTATTTTTATCTATTGATGAATTCAATCGCAGTACTGATTCTAATCAAGGCACATGGATTATGCATAGACGAGAGGATGGAATTCTTAGAATTAGGTATGATTCTAATCGATAAGACGATTAGAAGAAAGAGATCAACGAGGTGGATTTTTTGAGGCGTTTCTATTTTGTTTTTCTAATAGTAATAGGTGCAATTGGAATGTTTCGTGGTGATGTGTATGGCGATTCATTATCTCTTACAGCGAATACAATCCAAATGGAACAATCAACTGCTTATGACATTAATATTAATGGGAAAATTCTTGGACTCACTTACTATTGGACAACCTCTGATAATAATATTGTAACAGTAAACAGTAAGAACGGGAAAATTTATGCAAAGAAGGATGGTGAAGCACGGATAAGCTGCTTCATAACAAGTGCCGGTGGGGTAAATATAAAGCTAACTTGTAAAGTCGTCGTAGGAGTGGATGCTTCGGGTCCGCGATTAAAAAATACTAAGTTGGAATTAAGGGTTGGAGAGCAGTATGACATTAATATAGCGAGAAAAATCAAACAATCAAAATATAAATGGTCTTCCTCAAAGGAAGCCGTGATTGATGTAAATTCCTCCAATGGGTTTGTGACTGCGGTGGGTAAAGGACAAGCGAAGATTACCTGCACTATAACAGCACCGAACAAAAAGATAATTATATTGCTTGCCGCCGTAAACGTAACACAAAAACCAGCCAATCTCATATGGGAGGATAATTTTAATACACCAGCTCTAGATCATCGAAAATGGGATTATGAATATGGGCATGTCCGTAACCTTGAACTGCAAAATTATACGGATAGAGTCGATAATGTATCCTTGCGGGATGGGTACCTGGTGATAAAAGCGTTGAAGGATAAGGATGGAGCATGGACCTCCGCCAGCATCCATACGAATAATAGGCTGGAGGTTGGGAATGCAAGAATAGAAGCGAGAATAAAGGTGCCCTATGAAAGTGGAGCATTTCCGGCGTTCTGGATGCTGGGTGCCGATTATGAGTTTGATTACAGGGAACAAAGAGGCTTGGCGGATACCTGGCTGGAAGCCAGAGAGATTGATATTATGGAGACTTTTGGTAAGGTTTTGAAGGCTCAGGGAGGTGTATTTATCAAATCCTCGTCCGGTGCGACTGCATTAAGCCAGTTTGCTGCCAAATCACAGGATATTGATATCACAAAATTTCATACCTATGCGGTTGAAAAAAGTGATACTGCGATTAAGTTTTATTGTGATGATAATTTATACTATGCATATGCAATAACCGATGATGGTTTAAAAGACCCCTTTTATATCTTACTAAATCTGGCGGTGGGAGCGGCAGGTGGAATACCGGATCCAACGATCACAGAGATGGAGCTTTTGGTTGATTATGTGAGAGTAACTGCACTAGAAGGCGTTCCTTTAACGGAACCGGAATCAATTACTTTGGACCTTGATGAATGGAGAGGAAATGTCGGTAATGTTAAAAAGGTAAATGTCAAAATACGACCTATGGCCGCACAGGATAGAACAGTTACCTGGATATCCTCCGATCCGAGTGTAGCAACGGTATATGGAGGGTATGTACGCATAAAAAAAACAGGGACCTGTATTATATCAGCCACTACGGCCAATGGATTGACAGCTACGATGAGGGTGGTTAGTAATTCGTAATGCAGGCTACATTGGAGGTGCCTATGAATAGCATAATAATTGAGGATGTAACGGTAGATGACAGACGTTTAGAATGCATTTACAAAGTATCTGGTGATTGGAAAAGGTATTTTAAAGAAAATGGGACTTTTTTTATAGAATATGAGAAGGAGATTGATGGAGTTCCGAA
The DNA here is from genome assembly GCA_017861355.1 of Bacillota bacterium. Lineage (GTDB taxonomy): Bacteria > Bacillota > Clostridia > Lachnospirales > Lachnospiraceae > Mobilitalea. The sequence goes on along the minus strand of JAGFXQ010000046.1, from coordinate 3,800 downwards.
AAGCATTGCAGTCATTCCCTTCCTGTGTAATATCTTACCTCTGGTATGGATGTTTGATGCGGAAGTAATGATTGATGAAATCGATAAGGAATTTTTTGAATGTCTTGAGGATGTAAAACAAGGATATATTAATATGTATCCGGGTGTGTCCTTCAAAGGAAGAGTTACTCCTAAGAAATTAATGGACAATAGACAGGAGGATTTAGACAAGACGGCTGTTTTTTTCAGTGGTGGGGTAGATGCATACCATACACTGATTTCACATATAGAGGAAAAGCCAATCCTGGTAACGTTATGGGGAGCTGATATCACCTTTGAAGATCAAGCGGGGTGGAACCTGGTTGATCAGCATATCAGAAGGATAGCAGATCAAAACAAAATTGATTATGCACCGATGAAAACAGCATTTCGTAGATTTCTGGAGGAAGGAGCATTGAGTGACCATGTTTTTAAGTTAACAGAGGATAACTGGTGGTATGGATATCAGCATGGGATAGGTATCATAGGTCACATAGCACCATTCGCATACCGGTATAAAATAAAAACGGTATACATTGCTTCTTCGTTAACAAAGGAGGATAATACGACTTGTGCATCCGATCCTACGATTGATAATTTTGTTAAATTCTTTGGTTGTCAAATTATTCATGATGGATATGAATTCAGTCGACCGGAAAAGACGAATCGCATCAGTGAGTACGCGGAAAGAACCCAAACCCAGGTACAATTAAGAGTATGCTGGGAGTCAGAGGGAGGATCAAACTGTTGTCACTGCGAGAAATGTTATCGAACCATATTATGTTTGATCGCCGGAAAAAGTGATCCACGTGATTATGGATTTCATTATACAGATGATGAGTTTGCCGGAATGATGAAGGATTTTAAGATGAAATTACATTTTCTTGATAAAACCTATTTTGTAGTTTATCAAAGCATGCAGAAAATGATGCGTAAAAACTACAAAGTCAATCAACTGGATCAAAACTTAAGATGGTTCTATCGAGCGGATCTATTGAAAGAGCAATCCTTTATGAAAAGATTACCATATCGTTTGATTCGAAAAGGAAGAAATATTTGCAAGAAAGTAATGCCTCTATTCCATTGAAATACGTTAGTAAGAAAGGAGAGAACAAGGGATGAACAGAATTGTAATTGAGGATATCAGGGTAATCGCGAATCGTCTTGAGTGCAGATATACGGTAAGTGGCCAATGGGAGAAGTATTTCAAAGCTACGAACACTTTTTTTGCTGAGTATTCGAAAGATTTAGATACAGTTCCTCAAAGTGTAGCAATCATTCCGTTTCTCTGTAATATATTGCCGGTGGTCTGGATATTTGACGGTGAAGTAATCTTAGAGGATATCGATAAAGACTTCCTTTTAAGTATTGATGAATTTAAGCAGGGATTTGCCAATATGTATCCGGAATTATCGTTCGAAGGGAGAATTACACCTAAGAAAGTAACGGAAAATGGTCAGGAGACTTCACATAAGTCAGCAATGTTTTTTAGCGGGGGGGTAGATGCTTTTAGTACGTTGATTTCACATATTGATGAAAAACCGGCATTAATCACGCTTTGGGGAGCAGATATCTCATTTGAGGATCAAGCAGGTTGGAAGATGGTGGATCAGTATATCGGAGGCGTTGCAGTTAATAACAATCTGGATTATGTATCCATTAAAACCTCCTTCCGAAGATTTTTAGACGAAGCTGCACTAAGTGAATATGTGATTAAAAAAACTGGAAATAATTGGTGGTATGGATTTCAGCATGGTATCGGGGTTATTGGTCATGCGGCACCAATTGCATACCAGAACAATTTAAAGACAATCTACATAGCTTCCTCTTTTACGAAAGAAGACAGATCAACCTGTGCATCTGATCCGTCCATTGATAATTTTGTTCGATTTTGCGGTAGTCAAGTAGTTCATGATGGGTTTGAGTATAGTCGTCAGGATAAAGTGAACCGTATCAGTGACTATGTAAAGAGAACGGATGCACCATTGCAGTTAAGAGTATGTTGGGAGTCAGAGGGTGGTTCAAATTGCTGCCACTGTGAGAAGTGTCATCTAACGATATTATGTTTGTTGGCTGGGCAAAATGACCCGCGTAAGTATGGCTTTGATTATAAAGACGAAGATTTGGCTGATATGATGAAGGATTTCAGAAGGGAGATCCATTTTTCGCATCCGTCTTGTATGGTGCTATATCAAATCATTCAAAATGAATTGCGTAAAAATTATAAAATGAAGCAGGTGAATAAAGGTCTAAGATGGTATTACAAGATGAATTTAAAAAAAGAGCTATCCACACAGAGAAGGATGTTCTATCGTTTAATACGAAAGATTAAAACAATCCGGTAAAATAATGGAAACTATTCAGAACAGGCTCGAAGATCCGGCTGATTTCCTCGCGGTATTGGGTCATACCAGCAATGAAAAGGAGCTTAAGTATTGGAGAGAAAAACAAGAAAACAATATGTAACACTTAATATATTGGCAGGCTCTGTAAGCCAGGTTATTTCTATGATATTGCAGCTGATTGGGCGAACCATATTCATAAACTCACTTGGGATAGAGTATCAGGGAATCAATGCAATGTTTTATAATGTCCTAATGGTACTTTCCTTGGCGGATCTGGGATTTGGAACTGCAATTATCTATAGTATGTACAAGCCGTTATCAGAAAACGATACGGATACGGTTGTAGCGCTGATGACTTATTATAAAAAAATATATCACAGACTTGCCTTTGTCGTAGCGGCGATAGGAATTGGGATGCTTCCCCTGCTGCCGTTTGTGGTAAATCTGAATAGGAAGATACCTTATTTATCGATTTACTATTTGCTTTATGTGACAAACATGGTGATCTCTTATTTCATGTCATATAAGTATACAATCATAACAGCGGATCAAAAAAGTTATTTGATAACCGTTTATTCCCTGATAGGTTCCATCCTTCAGACGATTGTGCAAATAATTGTTTTGCTTGTATTTAAAAACTTCATGCTATATTTGATTGTGTTTATCCTAAGAACACTACTGGTTAATTGGTTTCAATCCAATAAAGCGAAGAAAATATACCCTTATATTCAAGGTTCAAGAGAACTCGACCCGGCTATGAAAAAAAGTATATTTGAAAATGTAAAATCAATGTTTTTATATAAGCTGGGTGGAGTACTGTTAAATAATACGGATAACTTTATCATATCCATACTGGTCGGAACAGTATATGTAGGCTTCTACTCAAACTATATGACGATTATCATTGCCATCTATAGTTTCACAGATATTATATTTGATTCCGTTACTTCAGGCATCGGAAATTTAAATGCTTCCGAGGATAGGGATAGAAAGTATGAAATATTTAATGTGTTGAATTTTATAGTGTTTTGGATTATGACTTTTTGCTCCGTTTGCTTTTTAGTACTATTTAATGATTTTATAACTCTTTGGGTGGGAGAGGAGTTTATATTTGGGTTTCTCACCGTAAGCGTGATTGTTCTTAATTTCTTCATGCCCGGTACGATTACTTCGGTTTCAATCTATCGAGATACCACAGGGATGTTTCGACAGACGAAATACGTTTTCCTGATAACTGCCTTCATCAACTTGGTGTTATCAATAATATTAGGCAAAATGTATGGTCTCTTTGGAATATTACTGGCTACAGCAATTGCAAGAATGTTAACAAACATGTGGTATGAACCGTATGTACTTTATAAAAATCAATTTATGAAATCTCCAATGGTTTATTTTAAGAGACAGGCAGTCTATTGGATTGTTGCGGTTAGCTGTTGT
>JAGFXQ010000231.1 GCA_017861355.1 Bacillota bacterium | reverse complement strand
TTCTTCTCGCTATCCCAAGCTCCGCGAGAGCACCCGGCATTCCACCCGTCCCCTGGTAATCAAGTAAGGAAGGAATTAATTCCGATGCAATCAGCGTAGGATGACCTACCCGGTTCTGGTAGGAGGGGGATACGGCCTTATCTTCACATTCCATCATTTTTCGAAGTGTCTCCGGGCTAAATAACGGGATATCAACCGGTGTGAACATGACTTTGTCGCATTTGCCTTGAAGATAAGAAAGGCCCAGTTTCGCAAGGTGAAATAACTGACACTGCTCATAGTTCTCTTGATGAAGAAAGATTACACCATAATCACATAGTTCCCGCTCAATAATATCAGATTGAAATCCGGTTATAATCACGATGGGTTCAATTCCTGCCACCTGAAAGGTAAGTACAATTCTTCTGATTGCAGAGATAGAGCCTGTCTGTAACAGAGAATTGTTCTGTTCTTTTCTTGTTATTTTATTTGCAGCTGAGATGACTCCGGCCGTCCTAACGGTTCGCTCTGACATTAGCTCCACCCTCCTGGCAGTTCATGAATTAATTCCTATTTATTCTTATCTTACCGAATATACAAATCACCGTCAACCAGAAGATATTCGCTTGTCCCGGGTGACATGAATTCAAAGAGTTTTACAGACTTTTATACAATAAAGTATAAAAAGCCGCAATCTCAATCCTGATTGATCGAGTTACGGCTTAAATTCTCTGTTTTATCGATTGTCCAACTGCTTTATAACCCTCTTTCAAAACAACCCTTCCTGATAAATTCAAACATTACCTTCCCATCTACCGAGAAGCGATACTTCATTCTGGCATCTACACTTTCATAGACCTTCCGAATCATACTTCCCTTAACCGGCGCCAGTAATGTATTCTCCAGCTTCTCGAGAATCTTCACCTGCAGCTCGTAATTTCCCTGCTGCACCCAAATCTCATTCGGGCTAACCTTTTTGATACGGACTCCAAGATAAGTGGCAAAGCGGTATTCTCTCCATTTGTAATAGATCACACCAATACATCCGGTAAAGTTGATTGGACCAAGCTGCAAGTCCGCTACTGACAGCATCAAAGAATTATGATCCTCCTCCTGCCAGCTGCACTGAGTCCAAAGGTAATCCGTCGGAAATCCGGTTCCCTGATCTCCTTCCGTATAGCCCATTCCATGGTTAAAATCGATCCGGTTACCATTGACCGTCAGCTCTCCGCTGATATTATGTGCCATACTGTAGACATTATGATAACAGGGCATCCAGGGTATATGCCGGAAGGGACCCATGATATCCTTTTTCATCGGAGTAAATGCCCCATAGGTTAGCTTTCCGGTAGCTGTAAGTTCCTTGGTATGAATATTGATGCGAATGCCTTGCGAGGTAAATACATTTTCTCCGATACTGACTGCCAGCCTTCTTCTTGAGAAGCGAAGGTCCTGATATGGAAAGTGTATCTGATATGCTTCTTTGGGAGTGTTTACTTGAAGAGATGCTGATTTCTTTCCCTCTTCATCCATATGATAGGCTGGAATAAAGGATAGGATATCATCCTCTTTCTGATTCTTAAAATACCAGCCTTGAAAATAACTATGAGATGGATTTTGGTTCATCATAGGCTGCCTCCTTTGATTGGTTGATACTTAGCTTTCACCAAAACCGAAAGTTTATACCAAGACGCAAGCTCATTTGAACCGTAATCTACTTGCTTTGCAGCTTTTTCCGAAGAATTCTGGATGCTTCCTGTTCTTTCTCCGGCTGTACCTTAATCGCAACATAGAGATTACCTAGGGAGAATGCCGCTGCCAGGAAGAATACCCATTGACTTCCCCAGGTAGCCCATACAACACCCCCGGCAAGTGCTGCCGTAATCGATACAAAATGATCTAAGCTGATTCCGGTTGATAAGGTTGACGTAACCTCCTCCGGATCAACTGCAATGGATTTCAGATAAATCGAGTTCACCATACCGATCTGCATGGATAAGCGATCTGAGATATAGAGCAGGTAGATAAACCACACGGACCAACCATGGTCGGGAAGTACGCCTCCTACGATGCCCCATACTACGAAACCGTAGATTATGTATATGATAATGAAGGTTAATGCATCCAGATACATCATTTTCTTGATCCCAAACCGGTCCATCCAGCGTCCGAGTTGACTCAAGAAGAAGATCGAGATAAAGGTAACAATGATGGTTAACAATGCTATCGTATCTGCCTTTTTCAATAACAGGTCGACGATTACCCAGGTTCCGTATACAAAGGCAATCTGCTTCTGCACTCCCTTCAGTATTGTCAGTAGATAATAATAGCGATACTGTTTACGAAAAACAAGCTTCAATCTGCGAGGTGCTGTCTTCTTCGGCTTAACCTTACCTATCATCAATGCTGCCATGACAATAGCAATTACAAAGGCTGCCGCTGCCATAAGGAATACCCATTTTATCTTACTTTCAAAGGAGAAAACTCCCATGCGGAAACCAAAGAATACAAGCAATGCTGCAAACAATCCAAATAATGCTTTCACGCTGGAGAACTGTCCCATACGCTTTCCGATCTTATCCGGCTCGGCAAGAGACATTCCTATGGAGTCCGATAAGGGCATAAACAGATGCATTCCCATAGAGTTGATGAATAAGAAGACCAACATCAAGCCAAAGACCGGGGTAAAGAAGCCGAGTAGGGTTGCTCCCACCGCAGCCAATACCTGCGCGATAAATGCCATTCTGATGTCGCCAAGAAAACCAATTAATCCGATGACAAAAGCGCATAACAGCCCCGGCAGCTCTCTTGGGAATTCAATAAAGCCCCTCTGAAAGGCAGTGACATGATATACTTCCTTAAAATAATTCGAGTAGACGCCATCACTTAAGCCGTTACCCAGCGCCACTGCGGAGATCAGGATAATAAACATCCATAATTCCGGACGCATCTGTGAGATTTTGTTTTTCATAAGTTGCTCCTTATTAAGTAATATTGTCAATTATGACTCGATATATCATAGTTCTCTTCGTTTTTCTTAATGCTTTAATAGCTCATCGGTCATATCGTCCTCTAGCTTTTCAATCTTTCGGATGATGACATCATAGGAATACGATTCATTTACCTTTACACTAACTTTATCATCCACCTTATGACGGAGCATCGCTTTACCAAGGGGTGAATCAATACTAATTCTTCCTTTTGTTGCATTTGATCTGACGGTTGTAACAATCTTGAGGGTTTCTTCGGTGTCATCTTCCGGCAGATAGAAGGTGACTTTATCATTCAGACCCACCTCATCGTCGTTCGAGTCCTCCGAGATAATCTTCGCTGTCTTAATCATTCTCTCCAGATACCGGATCCGACTCTCATTCTGATTCTTAAATTGTTTTGCTGCCTTATACTCAAAGTTCTCGCTTAAGTCACCATGTGCTCTTGCTTCCTGTACATCCTTAATTGCTTCTTTACGGATGACTAGCTTACGGTGTTCGATCTCATCCAACATCCTTTGCACATCTTTTTGAGTTATTTTATCATACATGATTATCACTCCGTTAGATTTAATGTGACCTATGAGTAGCATACTGCATTGTGACTCTATCTCAACTATATATCATTCATACTATCTTTGATACTTACATACTAATATTGTTCTTCCCGTTTTGCTTTACCTGATACATCTTCAAATCCGCATAATGGAATAATTCACTGAATTGATTTGCTTTGCTGCTTACATTATCCGCGATTCCCATGCTGACTGACAGAGTGATTCGCTGTTCTTCTTTCCGAATGATAATGCTTCTGATCTGTTCCAGAATTTGCTCTGCTTTTATTTTCGCTGTCTCTATGGTTATGTCATTTAAGATAATTACGAACTCATCTCCGCCAAACCGGCCGACGATGCCATTCTCTTCCACAACATTGGAGCATGCTTTGCAAATAAGCTTAATCGCTTCATCTCCAAACAAATGCCCATGGACATCGTTAATCTGTTTTAGATTATCGATATCGATAAGAATACATACTACCTGTGAATTACTTTCCTCTGCCTGCTTCAGCCAAAGGTTTGCCGTAGCCTCCAGATATCTTCTGTTATAGATCCCGGTTAAAGAATCAGTATTCGCCTTTTTTACTATCGAGGATACATTCAGTTTAATCTCTACTTTTTTTGCCGTGATGTCTAACTCTTTTGTCTTGATTTTCTTGAGCAGATCAATGTATTCTTTCTGTGTGTGGTATCCCAGGACCACATCCTCCATTAATTCACACAACCGGCAACGTTCCTCGTGAATTTCCTTGAGCAGATACACATCGTCGTATGGTTCTATGATATCTTTTGCTTGATTCAATGATTGGTATGCTTCTCGATATAGATTCTGTTCGCTATACCAGTGGCTTAACAGATCATAGCACTGAGTTTTCTCTCTGGGAAATGTCTCAAGAATTTGGTCTGACAGCATCTCATCGATGAGTTCTTTCGACTTATTATATTCCTGTAACATAATATAAGCCTTTGCAAGGTTTAGCTTGACTCTGAGCTTTAATATCGGACTATCCGGTTGATGAAGTTTCGCCATGTCCAGACCGATCATGGCTAACTCCAACGCTTTTTTGTATCTCTTCTCTGTATAGCAGATGTGGCTGTAATTACTTAAAGCATTACTAAGAATATTATATTTCTTAAGCTTCTTACTCAGCTTGATCGATTTTCTTAAGGTTTCTTTTGCGCGAATATTATCTTTGTGGTATTCATAAAGTAGGAATAATACATTATGGGCTTGCAATTGATCTATTTCATCCCCGTGTCCGTTGCAGATGTCGACATAGATACTAATATAATTAAATGCTTCTTCCATATCACTGATACAATAGTAAGAAACCGCAAGATGAAGATATGCCGTTAAAATTGATTTGTAATCCTCAATTTCCTGACCATACTCAAGTAATAAGTGGCTTTGTTTTATCGTCTCTTCATACTTTCCTTCTGCCCGTAGGGTACTAACTTGTTTTTGTAATTCGATCAATTCCTCTTTAACCAAAATACTTACCCCTCTTCTGTTCACTTAATCGACGCACTCTTATGATTTTAACATATTATGGTGTAAGATTCTATAACAATGTATAAAAAAAGCTAAAGCGCAAGCTTTAGCTTTTACCATGTAGCTTATTGATACAGTCTACAATATCCTGTCTCGTTCGGAATTCATCCGTGTGCTTTATCACATAGTCCCGGGTATCGGAATCTAGCGATGATAAAAAGTCCTCACCTTCATGATCCGAAACAAAAATACCAGGAGCAAACGCAAAACCGCTTATAGGCGACATGCTAGGATTCATTATTGATCCTTGCATTGGGTCCATAAATATCACCTCCGTAAAATATTATCTGCAATTATATAAATTAAATGCATCAAATACGTTTCTTTCCGACTGCCGCGAGGTAAATTACGAACTCTTCTTCTCCATCGAGTTCCAGCATTGTATCAATCATTTTTTGATCATAAATACCGATAGCACAAGTTCCTGCATCGAATGATTCTCCGGCAAGATAAAGATTCTGGCATACATGACCGATATCAATCAGGATTTTCTTATGTGCTGCTATATCGAATTTCCACTCAGAACGATAGGGTATGGTACTCCAGGCAAAAAGTACCGCTGCCTTTTTTGCAAAGTTCGGTACGAAAGGTTGGTCCAGGGTTACTTCATCGATTTTCTGTTCTATATCCTTAACCTCAAATAGGTATAAGATACTGTGCTC
>JAGFXQ010000045.1 GCA_017861355.1 Bacillota bacterium | reverse complement strand
TATGTAGCTGCTATGAACGGCGTGGATGTAATCGCATTTACCGCAGGCGTTGGCGAGAATGACTGGAAGGTTAGAGAATGGGTTTGTGAATACTTGGGTTACCTTGGCGTAACGATTGACCTTGAGAAGAACAAAATAAGAGGACAAGAAGTAATGTTAACTACACCTGACTCCAGGACAAAGGTTTGTATCATCCCGACCAATGAAGAGTTAGCAATTGCAAGAGAGACAGTAGCATTAGTATAATAGAATAATGTAACCACAGATTACCCAGCCATGCTATGAATATACAACAAGATTTGGACAGGAATATTAAATTTTCGTTGACAAATAATAGCACAGTAGGTATAATACAAGAAGCGCGTTAAGAATGGCTCAAATGATTCATTCTTTCCATAGTGAATATTCGGAGAGATTTCATATGCTTATATCTTTGTCAGAAATAATGACTACTAAGGATAAGGTAGTTAAGATCAGTGCCCCCATTGAACTAGAGCGGTTTGATTACCAGGGGAGTTCCTATGAATTTGCTCATAAGGAGCCGGTAGAGTTAACTATTACGAATCTTGGTGACAAGAGAGTAATGATCGAGGGCAGTACGAATATTTCTCTAACCCTGCTTTGTGATCGATGTCTGAAGGAAATGCTTCATGAGATGGAGATTACTCTGTCGAAGGAAGTTGATTTCAATCTTTCGGAAGAAGAGCGAGCAGAAGGTTTGGACGAAACAAATTATATTATTGGATACAATCTGGATGTAGACACATTGATTTATGATGAAGTTCTAATCGGTTTTCCCATGAAGCTGTTATGCAGCGAGGATTGCAAAGGTCTTTGTAAGAATTGCGGAATTAACCTGAATGAGAAGACATGTGATTGTGACACTTTCGGTTATGATCCCAGAATGTCAAAAATCCGAGATATCTTTAACAATTTTAAGGAGGTGTGACAATGTCTATTTGTCCTAAAGGTAAACATTCTAAAGCTAGAAGAGACAGCCGTAGAGCTAATTGGAAGATGAGTGCTCCCAACTTAGTAAAATGTAGTAAATGTGGTGAGCTCATGGTTCCTCATAGAGTATGTAAGGCTTGTGGTTCTTACAACAAGAAGGAAATCATTCCTGTAGAAGAAGCATAATAAAAGTAAGGCTTTCCGAAGTAATTCGGAAAGCCTTTTTTGTTGGTATAGTGTATGTGTATTATATTATTTTTCTAATTTCCTTTTGCAATCACGGTATTCAGTATATGAGTTACATATTTCTCAAGGTTCTCCTCCTGCAATAAGAAATCCGTATGGATCTCCAGGAAGGAGAGCTTGCTCTGATGGTCTAATTTAAAACAAGGGGTGAACAGAAGCTCATATTGAGGAGCGAAGATTCCTTGTTTTTTCGTATAACAGTTGGAAGGCTTAGCCTTAACTCTATATTCCTTATCCACAAAATGAGCAAGACTTTTATGAATAACGCTATCTTCTGCAGTCAAATAATAATAGTCCTTGTAATTATCATAGAAGTGTTTTAATTCCCCCTCGTAGACCTGAACCGTGAGGGTGGCTGAGTTACCGATCGCAGTAAAATGAGCCAGATCGTTACCAAAGGATACACGGACCGGAAGAGAAGCGGAGCTCTCGAACTGAATGGTAAAGCTACCCCCATCAACTCCTGCACTGAGGATACGAATCGGTCGCTCAAACAGATCGGAGTATGCTAAGACAGGACTGATTCGGATGAGTCCGCGCAAATCATCTTCATTATGCAAGAGAAGATGACGAAGTAATATCTCGGCTTCTGAGGGTGTATCAAACACAGTCCCCGGATCTCTTTGGCTTCGGAGTGATTCGAAATGCTTTTTGCCCAAATAGCTTTGATAGATCTGAATCAGATCCCCGCCACCAAAGGTATCGGTGCGATGAATATTTAAAAAGGTTTCAATCGTTTTTTGCTTATAGTTATTTAAGCGAAATATTTTCTTGTAGGGACCTATTTTCTTATATATATCTATACTCTTCAGATCTTGAAAGGAATAATCAAGCTGCAACAGGGCACATTTTCGTTGAAGATAGGGTAGATCGAAGCCGGTGCCATTATAGTGGAGTAAGACTTCATAATCCTTCAGAAATCCGAAGAAAGAAGAAATTACTGCAGCTTCCTCCCGGATATCTTCACAAAACCACTGAATCAATTGGAAGGAGCCGTCTTTATAATATGCGCAGCCAATCAGATAAAGATAAGTGGAATCTGCAGCGAACCCGGTGGTCTCAATGTCAAAGAATACTAGCTTGCTGATATCGTAATCCTGATCAAAGGGATAATCAGGCATTTGTTCGAGAGAAAATTGTCTGGTTAACATATTACGCCTCCTTCTTGTTTTGAAGATATTTTATCATAGAATCCGTTAAAATAGAAGAAGGTCGAATTGAAAATGTCGAATAATTTGGGAGGCTATCGCAACTTTCGTCAAGGTGTTAAGAACGATGCCTTGGAAATGATGAAAATTGTACTGTATTTTAAGCCAGGTTGTGATAGAATATCCACATTAAGGATAAATATTTTCGCTAATTAACAGAATCCGAGGGATACACATTAGCCAAAATAGTTGAATTCCGCAATATTCTAAATATTATTGTAAAAAGGGGAGAATATGTAACCTATGTGGAGCATGAGAATTTTTAATCAGGAAGTTTATTACATATTCTATGTTTTCTTAATATATGGTGTGATTGGCTGGATCTACGAATCATGTTTGGTATCAGTTCAGAAGAAGACATTTGTTAATCGCGGTTTTCTAAGTGGTCCTATCATTCCGATCTATGGCTGCGGAGCACTATTGCTTTATCTGGTATTCTGGAACAACAGAGATAATCTGCTTCTTGTTTTCCTGGGAAGTGTTGTGCTGGCTACGGCATTAGAGTATTTTACCTCCTTGCTGATGGAGATGATTTTTCACACCAGGTGGTGGGATTATAGTAAATTCAAATTAAATCTGAATGGAAGAGTATGTCTACTGGTCTCCTTGTTCTGGGGTGCCCTTGCAGTACTTATGCTTCGCGTGTTGCATCCAGTGGTTCATGATTTAATCACCGGATTACCACGAAAATACGGAGAAATTCTGGGTTATCTGTTTATCCCGTTCTTTATCACAGATATTGTATCAGCGGCGATAACCTCAGTGAAATTCGAGCGGCTTTTGGCAAAGCTGCAGAATCTACGCCAGGATATGACGGAATATATTGAGACCACGAAGATATATGAGACCGGTGGCGAAGTGATGGATAAACTATCCAGCCTGCATTTACTTGGTTTCTTCTCGGAAGTAAAAGCTCATGTTGAGTCCAAAATTCTTGGTACCAGATCAAATAAACAGAGCAGAATCAGAATGAAGGAAATAAAACCTGAGATTGAAGCAAAGATGGTAGAATTCTTTGGTCGATATCAGAATATCAAGATGCTGAAATCACATATCCGTTTATTAAAGGCATTCCCATCCATGAAGGTAATAAAGCGTGAAACAGCACTCAGTGACTTAAGGGATAAACTTACTCGTAAGGGGGTGCGCGAAATGAGCAAGGATATAAAGGAAGAGGTTACCGGAACAATTAAAAGCTATTTAAGCGGTATTCTGCGGGCGGTCCTGGTTGGATTGTTGGTACTGTTACAGTTTGCATTAATTATCTATTCATCGTTTGTTCTTCAGGGCTATACGATTTACTTATATACTGCATTACAAGTTCTTAGTATCATTATTGTCGTTGGACTTGTGAATGACAACCGCAATGCTTCCTATAAGATTAGTTGGATCTGTATTATTGCTGCATTACCGATTACAGGACACATTATGTTTATGCTTTGGGGTAATCGCAGAAGTAAGATAGAGAAGGGAATACTGGCTAAGCTTCAGCGGGGAACACAATTTTTGGATTATGATCCGGAGGTCGTGAAACAGTTCACACAAAAGTATCCTACCAAGAGCAGAACAGCAAGATATCTGGAAACAAATTCTTTCCCGCTGTATAAGAATAACCGCGTGGATTATTACCCGATGGGTGAGGATGTATTTGATGCGATCTTCAAAGAGATCGCAAGAGCACAGAATTTTGTACTCATTAACTTCTTTATCGTAGGAGAGGGTGTTCTCTGGGAAGGAATGCATGAATTGCTGCTTCGTAAGATGAAAGAAGGGGTTAAAGTATTGTTCCTTTATGATGACTTTGGTGCAATGCTCCGTACACCTTCGAACTTCAAGCGCAGTCTGGAAGCAGAAGGCTTTGAGATACGAGTATTCAATCCTATAACCAAATATACGGATAAGCTATATATGAATTACCGCTCCCATCAGAAGATTATCGTGATCGATGGTAATGTAGGTTTTACCGGAGGGATGAATCTGGCTGATGAATATGTGAATCTGGTCCATCGCTTTGGTATATGGAAGGATAATGCGATACGTGTGGAGGGAGACGCGGTCTGGGGACTTACCGTAACCTTCCTTCAGATGTGGGAGGTATCCAAGGCGGGTGCACCGATTGATTATAACCCGTATCGTCCAACGAAGCAATTTCCGGAAAATGATGTATACTGTCAGGTGTTCTCCGATGGACCGGCCAATAATCCAAGGAATCCGGTGGAGAATATGTACAAGCAAATGATTTATTATGCTAAGAAGATATTGTACATTACCACCCCATACCTTATAATTGAAGATGATATGAGAGAGGCTCTGATCATGGCTGCGGGTAGCGGGATTGATGTAAGAATTATCACGCCCTTCATTCCGGATAAAAAGAATGTCAAGATCCTGACGAATTATAATTATGGTCCATTATTGGAAGGCGGAGTAAGAATTTTTGAATATACACCCGGTTTTATTCATGCAAAAACAATTATCAATGAAGATTGCGGAATCATCGGAACCATTAATATGGATTACCGTAGCTTCCACCTTCATTATGAATGTGGTGTATGGTTCTGTGATAAGCCTACGGTCAGCGTGGTAAAGGAAGACCTGCTGAAGACGATGGAGCAATGTCAGGAAGTTACTTATGAGGAGTGGAAGAACCGGCCACTACTACTTAAAATACAGCAGATGTTCTTGAATCTGTTCTCAACGCTAATGTAATACATCAGCATGATATTCAAGCTTAGTTTTATATATCGGGAAAGGAAAGTAATCCGGCTGAAGAAAGCTAAGGCGGGTTATCCGGGTGGATAAATGTATAACAATGTCTGTAAACACTGTCATAAGCTCTTTTCCTCCAGGTGGAAAGCTTATTCCTGCGAAGACTGTAAACAGATCGACAGTGATCATTTTGATGATATAGAGTCATATCTGAAAGAATATCCCAACAGCAATGCACTTCAGATATCAGAAGCGTTGGGTATTACCGCATATGAGGTGTTGAATTATCTGAAGGAAGGCCGGCTTAATATAGCCAGAGGACATTTTGAACAACTTCCTTAGAATGAGAAGATTACGATAGAGAAGATTACGATAGAGACAGAATGGAGATTTATTATGATTGGATACTTAAAAGGGGAATTGGCAGAGATTAAGGAAAATCATGTCGTAATTGAGGTGAGTAATATCGGATATGAGGTATATCTTCCTACTTCTTCTATTATGGAGCTCCCCTCCAAGGGAAGTACAATAAAGCTATATACCTATATGCATGTAAGAGAGGATGCGATCGGTCTCTTTGGTTTTCTGACAAAAGATGATCTCGAGATATTTAAACTCTTGATTACGGTGAATGGAATCGGTCCAAAGGGGGCACTTGGTATCTTATCTTCCATATCAGCAGATGATCTACGGTTTGCCGTCCTGGCAGAGGACGTGAAATCAATCGCCAAGGCACCCGGGATTGGTAATAAGACCGCGGGCAAGCTGATACTGGAACTGAAGGATAAGTTCAAGCTTGAGACTGCCTTTGAACAGAAACTGATCAATCAGGAACAGAAACGGGATACTTCCGGTATCTTCGGAATGAGGGAAGAAGCAATACAAGCTTTAACGGTGTTAGGCTATTCCGCTACCGATGCATTAAAGATTGTGAATCGGGTGGATATCTCGGATAATATGACATCAGAAGAATTGTTAAAGCTTTGTTTGAAAAAAATAATATGAATATAAAGAGTAATTTTCGTATTCTACACAGAAATACAATCTGGATTATGACCACGAAATGGAGTTTATAATGGCGAAACGAGTGATAACAACAGAATTAACCGAAGAGGATAAGAAGCTGGAGGGTTCCCTTCGTCCGCAACTGCTGACGGACTACATCGGTCAGGTGAAAGTCAAGGAGAATCTCAAGGTATATATTGAAGCAGCAAAGCAGAGGAAAGAAGTTCTGGATCATGTACTGTTCTTTGGACCTCCGGGACTCGGAAAGACAACACTTGCGGGAATCATTGCAAATGAAATGGGAGTTAATATTAAGATTACCTCCGGACCGGCAATCGAAAAACCGGGTGAGATGGCAGCGATTCTGAATAATCTGTCCGAGGGTGATGTATTGTTCGTGGACGAGATTCATCGCTTGAACCGACAGGTGGAAGAACTTTTATATCCTGCGATGGAGGACTATGCAATCGATATTGTGATTGGCAAAGGGTCCACAGCTAAGTCCATTCGAATTGATCTGCCGAAGTTTACGCTGGTTGGTGCGACGACAAGAGCAGGTATGCTGACACCACCGTTACGTGATCGATTTGGTGTGGTGAACCGCCTGGACTTCTATACATTGGAGGAATTAAAAGAAATCATACTTCGTTCTGCCCAGGTATTTAAGGTTGAGATAGATGAAGCCGGAGCAATCGAGCTTGCACGTCGTTCCAGAGGAACGCCACGTCTGGCGAACCGTTTGCTAAAACGAGTCAGAGATTTTGCTCAGGTCAAATATGATGGAAGAATCACAAAGGAGGTTGCTGGCTTTGCGCTTGATCTCTTAGAGGTGGATAAGCTGGGACTAGACCACATTGATCGCGAGATACTGGTGACGATGATTGAGAAATTCAATGGAGGTCCAGTTGGAATTGAAGCCGTTGCAACAACGATAGGTGAGGATGTCGGGACGATAGAAGAGGTTTATGAGCCATTCCTAGTACAAAATGGATTAATCCTTCGTACACCCAGAGGAAGAGTTGCTTCAGAGCTTGCATACAGGCATATGGGACTACTTCACAGCTAATTCTTCACTTGTAAACAAATGTAATATGGGCTATAATAAACATAGTGAACATAGGATAAGCTCATTCTCCTATGTGACTGGAGTGTAGATCATGATTGTGAACATAGGTTAACGATTGGGGGAAGCGAAAGCTATGAATAAGTATCACGATATTGAAGTTATCATTAATAATAAGCGATATACATTAAGCGGATACGAGAGCGAGGAATATTTGCAGAAAATAGCTTCCTACATCAACAGCAAACATGCGGAATTTCGTAATAAGGATGCATATAAGTTTCTGGATGCCGATTTGAAGAACATACTGATGCAGATTAATATTGCAGATGATTATTATAAAACAAAATTTAAAATAAAAGAGCTTGAGACAGAGAATGAAGCCAAGGGAAATGAAATCTTTGAATTAAAGCATGAGGTGATCACCACTCAGACGAAATTGGAAACAGCTCAGAAGGAAATCGAAGAACTGAGAAAAGAGATCTATGAAGCTCAGAAGAAGATGGTTCGTATGGAGACGGAGCTATCGGAGAATGACAAAAAGAATAGAACATAATGCAACATAAGCTGTCCAAAGGAACAAACGGGAACCGGAGTGATGAATGGTTCCGGTGAGTGTTTGGGACAGCTTTTTTAATCAGAACATAAGAAAGGCTTGGTTAATAAAATGAAAAGAACGATTGAGATACTTGCACCGGCAGGATCATATGAAGGAATGCGTGCGGCGATGAATGCCGGATGCGATGCGGTTTATATCGGCGGCAGCAGCTTTGGGGCAAGAGCCTTCGCAAATAATCTGGATGAAGACACCTTACTCCGGGCAATCGATGAAGCACATATCAGAGATAAGAAACTCTATTTAACCGTGAACACTCTATTGAAAGAGAAAGAGCGTACGAAGGAGCTTTATCGCTTTTTGGAATGCTTCTATCGTCAGGGGTTAGACGCAGTAATCGTGCAAGACATGGGTGTACTGCATTTTCTTCATAAGCATTTCCCGGGTTTACCCATTCATGCAAGTACACAGACTACACTCACGATGGCGCAAGGGGCTAATCTGCTGAAACCCTATGGAGTTACTCGTCTCGTAACAGCAAGAGAGCTTAGTCTTGCAGAAATCAAGACGATCCGCGAGAACAGTGATCTGGAGATTGAGACTTTCGTTCATGGTGCACTGTGCTACTGCTATTCCGGACAATGTCTGATGAGCAGTATGATCGGAGGACGAAGCGGTAACCGAGGCAGATGCGCGCAACCCTGTCGTATGCCTTATGAGTTCTATTCGTCTGACCAGAAGAAGCTGTCCACCACTGGTGAGAAATATCTGCTGAGTCCCAAGGATATCAATACCTTAGCAATTTTGCCTCAGATGATCGAGGCAGGCATCGATTCCTTCAAAATAGAAGGCAGAATGAAACGTCCGGAATATGCAGCTGTAGTCTCCGGGTTATATCGAAGCTATGCAGATCTGTATCTTGAGAATGGAAAAGAGTATTATGAGAATTACCTTCAAAGTGAGGAATTCCGCAATGATATGATAAAGCTGCAGGATGTATATAACCGCGGCGGCTTCTCGGAAGGCTATGGAAAGTCCTACCATGGTAAGAGTATGATGAGCCTTTACCGACCGAATCACAGTGGTGTCTATGTTGGTGAGGTTAAGATGATTAAGGGTACCTCGGTATCCATTGCTTTACAGGAAGAGGTCAATGCACAGGATATACTTGATATCAGACATCGTGAAGAAGAGGGTTATGAATTCACGGTTAAGGACGCTCATAATGCCGGAGAGATTCTGATGACCAATGTTGGCAGACGACCGGAGCAGAGACAGGGACAAGTGAAAGATAACCGGGAAAAATACTATAATGCAGATATTCAGGTAGGAGACAAGGTATATCGAACCAAGAACAATAAACTTCTGGAACAACTGGAGACGGATTATCTAATCAAGAACCGTCAACTGGCGATCGAGGGAACGCTATCGGCAAAGGTGGGAGAACGCCTGGCCTTAACGGTGTCCTATCAGGATACTCAGGTTACTGCATATCAGGATGTGGTACAGGCAGCAATGAAGCAACCGATGACTCGGGAAAAATTAATTGCACCAATCGAGAAAACCGGGGATACATTCTATTACTTTGACCGTCTAATGGTAGATATGGAAGAAAATATCTTCGTCCCGGTTGCCTGGTTAAATGAGATTAGGCGGGAAGCAATCCGGTTATTGATGGAGGCAACTGCGTCTAAGTATCGTAGAGATGCAGTATCTATGGGGGAGACAGAAATCAGAAAGGATAATCCGGAGAAAGAAGGCGCTTATCGTTTCTGTGTCTCTGTTCAGAAACAGGAGCAGCTGGAGCAAGCATTGCAAGTACCTCAGATTAGTGCAATCTATCTTGATTATGATTGGTTTTCAAGGGATGAAATCCGGACTAATGCACGGAAAGTCAATGCAGTCGGGAAAGAATTCTATCTGTCTTTGCCACATATTTGCCGATTGGCACAATATGATAGGTTAAAAAAGGAACTTTTAGAAATAATAGAGGATGAATCACTTACCGGCTTTATTATCAAGAATTTTGAAGAAATAGAGCTGCTGCAATCGTTAAGAAGTATTGAGAAGCAGAAGAAGCTGATCACAAACTATAATATGTACACATATAACATAGAAGCAAAGAGCCTGCTGAGTGAATGGGGTATTGAGCATTTCACAGCCCCGGTGGAGTTGAACTATCAGGAGCTTAAGACTCTTGGTGTCACAGATAGTGACCTTATCATCTATGGCTATCAGCCGGTGATGATATCAGCCCAGTGCCTTTACGAGAGTACAACCGGCTGTCGTAAATCCAGCAAAGGCAATACGGGGAATCTCGTGGATCGTCTTGGCAAAAGCTTTCTTGTTCAGGCAAATTGCAACAGTTGTTATAATATCATCTATAACGGGCAAGCCTTGTCATTGCTCAAGTACAGTCAGGAAATTGCTGATTTAAGTCCTGAGAATCTTCGTCTGGATTTTACCTTTGAGACAGGGGAAGAGATGCAGAAGATATTGAGTACTTTTATTTTTGAGTTCTTTGATGGAGAAAGAGTTAAACTGGAATTAAACGATTATACAACAGGGCATTTCAAACGGGGAGTGGAATAATCACTCGGGACCGGTATCACTGAAGTAGATGAGCCGAGGTTGCCACGTTATATAATCATCTGTAGAAGATAGGGAATGGGAGGTGTAGCTGTGAATCTGATTGTAGAATTAATCAAATATATGATGATCTTTTTAATTGGAGTATACACCTACTACAGCTTTAATGTATTCCGTTTTAAGAATAAGAAGCATCAGAATAAAATATATGCCATTCTGACGGTGATTATCTTTTTCATGCATTTTACCGGATACTTTACCTTATATTTTCAAAGCCAGAATCAATTAATCTTGTATTTATATGGTGCAGAGGTGCTCCTGTTTATCCTGATACTCGTTCTGTATCAGGTCATTTACCCGAAGCTTTCCAGATTGCTACTGCGTAATATGCTGATGCTTCTGGCAATTGGTTTTATCATTCAGACAAGATTATCCTTTAATAAAGCAGTCCGACAGGTGATTATCATTGGGGCTTCCTTTCTGATCTGTCTTATCGTACCCTATGTGATTCAGCGCTTCCGTACCTTGAAGGAGCACGGAGTAATTTATGGCGGTGCCGGAATTGTATTATTGATCCTTGTGTTAATCCTCGGGACCAAGAATTTCGGTGCAACCAACTGGATAACGATAGCAGGTAACAGTATACAGCCTTCGGAGTTTGTTAAGCTGCTATTTGTACTGAGTATCGCAAGCCTGCTCCGAAAAGGGCATAATTTTAAGCAGGTTCTATTGATTTCAGCAATGGCCGGGGTCACAGTGATCATTCTGGTGCTATCGAAGGATCTAGGTGGTGCATTAATCTTCTTTGTGACTTTTATCTTTATGCTTTATTCCGCTACGGAAAAGCCTCTCTATCTACTAGGAGGATTGAGTGGTGGAAGTCTGGCGGCCTTTGTAGCTTATCAATTATTTGGTCATGTCAGAGTCAGAGTCCTGGCCTGGAGGGATCCCTTTTCGTACATTGATAAAGAAGGTTATCAGATTACCCAGTCCCTCTTTGCCATAGGTACCGGCGGATGGTTTGGAATGGGGATCAATCGGGGACTTCCCACAGATATTCCGGTCGTGGACAGTGATTTTATATTCTCTGCTATTTCCGAAGAGCTTGGTGGTGTGTTTGCAATATGTATCATCTTGATCTATGCAAGCTGTTTTGTTATGTTCCTAAATATTGCACTGGAACAGGAGGATATCTTCTACCGCCTGATATCCATTGGTTTCGCAGTAATGTTTGCCTTCCAGGTGATCCTTTCCATTGGTGGTGTAATTAAATTCATCCCTTCCACGGGAGTTACCTTACCGCTGATCAGTATCGGTGGAAGCTCTGCATTATCGATGGTACTCATGTTTATGATACTTCAAGGAGTCTATGTCAATGGGAAGAAGAGCAATTCTCAGAAGAAGACACAGGCAGCAGGGAGGGTATAGACAGATGAACAATCGATGGATCAAATTATTAAGGAAGAAGACGAAGGAGTTTGCAGCCGCCAAGGAGGAGACCTTTGAAACCAAAGTGGAACCCAGTGAGTATCGTAAGCCGATCTTTCAGATTATCTATATTTTTCTGGGAATCTTTGTGCTGATGGCAGGTTACTTCTCCTATTATATCATGTTCCAAAGCGATGATGTGATTAACAATGCATATAACAAGCGTCAGGAGGTTCTGTCCGAGCGTGTGGTACGTGGTCAGATACTCTCGGCAGACAGGGCAATATTAGCGCAAACCGTGGTAGATAAGGATGGAAACGAGACTAGGGAATATCCTTACGGCGAAGTCTATGCCCATGCAATTGGAAGATATTCCAAGGGTAAAACCGGCATTGAGGAGTCGGAGAATATCAGGCTGTTAACATCTAATATAAATAGCATTGAGGTTATGTATTCTGACCTGTCCGGGAAGAAAAGTCCCGGAGACAATGTGGTAACCACACTTGATTCAAAGCTTCAGGAGGTTGCATATAATGCGCTGGGAGACAATCGCGGTGCTGTAGTCGTAATGGAAGCTTCTACCGGTAAGATCTTAGCGATGGCATCAAAACCGTCTTATGATCCGGGGAAAGTGGATGATCAGTGGGAGGAGCTGTTGGCCGATGAGAAGACAGAGGCACCTTTGCTTAACCGTGCGACTCAAGGCTTGTATCCACCCGGTTCAACCTTTAAGATATTAACCGCATTGGAATATATGCGTGAGAATATGGCATATCTGGAATATGAGTATGATTGTGACGGAAGTATCGATTTCGAGGGTATGACCATTCATTGTCATAATAATAGGAGTCATGGCGAGGTGGATTTGCCAAAATCCTTTGCCAAATCCTGCAATACCTCCTTCGCTAACATCGGTAAAGGACTTGACATAGCTAAATTCTATGAAATGTGTGACAGCTTTCTCTTTAATCAAAATCTTCCGGTCAACATGGCCAGTAATGTCAGCAGCTTCACTCTTCAGAAGGGGGTATCCGGTACCAAGGAAGCGATGCAGACAGCAATCGGACAGGGGAATACACTGATCTCACCACTTCATAACGCGATGATCACCGCTTCTGTAGCAAATGAGGGTGTAATGATGAAGCCTTATATCGTGGATCATATTGAAAATGCGGAAGGTGCGACCGTCAAGAAATATTCTTCTCAGACAATCGGAAGAATGATGAGCGGCGAAGAAGCAGATTATATCTCTGATATGATGAGGCAGGTGGTAACCGACGGTACTGCGACCAAGCTGGAGGACCTTCCGGTAGAAGTGGCGGGAAAGACCGGTTCTGCAGATAACTCGAAAGGAAAAGCACATTCCTGGTTTGTAGGCTTTGCACCTGACAGGGAGAAGGATACGGATATTGTTGTGAGTATTATCGTCGAGAACGTTGGAACCGGTAGTGAATATGCCGTTCCAATTGCCAGAAAGATATTTAAGGAGTATTTTAAATAGTTCATCGTAATTCGACGAGTTTTTTGAAATATACAATTTGTACCCTTTGTAGTATTTCAATAAATTTAGGTTGAAAACTTGTGCATATTGTTGTATACTTCTTACTAGATAAGATGGTACACCAAAGAGCAGGAGGAATTGCGATGGTAGAAGCAACGAGCTGTGGTGGTGTAGTTATATTCAGAGGAAAGATTTTATTACTGTATAAAAATTATAAGAATAAATATGAAGGGTGGGTGCTACCGAAAGGAACCGTTGAAGAAGGGGAAGAATATAAAGAGACAGCAATCCGAGAAGTGATGGAGGAAGCGGGAACAAATGCTTCTATAATAAAATATATCGGAAAAAGTCAATATTCTTTTAGCACTCCACAAAATACAGTATTAAAGGATGTTCATTGGTATTTAATGATGTCTGATAGCTATTACAGCAAACCACAAAGAGAAGAGTTTTTTATGGACTCCGGTTATTACAAATATCATGAAGCGTATCATATGTTGAAATTCGCGAATGAAAAGCAGATATTAGAGCGAGCTTACAATGAATACATGGATTTGAAGAAAAGTAACCTATGGGGCAATAAGAAATATTTTTAACATCGATCTAATCAGAGGCTGAATGCAAATGCATTCAGCTTTTTTTTATATAATTGTGTCCGGGTGTCAAAAGGCGGCCAAGAAGAATGAGATAAATATTTATGCATACATATTCATCTGGACTCGCCTTTCCCTCATGCGGAATAAGACATCCGCAATCGGCCGGTCTTCGCCATCTGAACATATATGCACAAATATTTATCAATTTACATATGGTTCGCCTTTTGACACCCGAACCATAATAGGAAATTACGTCCTATTATATAAAAAAGCCCTCCATTTTGTTCTTTCGTAAGATTGCATTGAGGGTATAATTAAGATATAATGATCAATAATAACATAGTTATCCGAAATGTTTGCATGCATCGAGGACTTTTGATTTGATAGAATGTAATTTCTGAATACATAAAAAAATCCTGTAAACCGTAAGGTTTACAGGATCTGATGCGGATGGAGGGACTCGAACCCTCACACACTCACATGTGGCAGATTTTGAGTCTGCTGCGTCTGCCATTCCGCCACATCCGCATTTTGTGACGAGGTTTATTCTAACACAATTGAATTACTATTTCAAGTATCAAATTGATTTTTATATAACTTTGTCATATTGATTTTTATATGACTTTGTCATATTGATTTTTATATGACTTTGTCATATTGATTTTTATTTGACAATGTTATCCCAAATAAGA
>JAGFXQ010000044.1 GCA_017861355.1 Bacillota bacterium | reverse complement strand
CGATTACAGAGTAAAGATTGATGATAAGAGATATTCTCCTCAGGAGATTTCAGCTATGATTCTTCAGAAGCTGAAGGCAGATGCAGAAAGCTATCTTGGCGAGAAGGTTACTGAGGCAGTAATTACTGTTCCTGCATACTTCAATGATGCTCAGAGACAGGCAACCAAGGATGCCGGTAAGATTGCAGGCTTAGACGTTAAGAGAATCATCAACGAGCCTACTGCCGCAGCATTAGCTTATGGACTTGATAATGAACATGAGCAGAAAATTATGGTATATGACTTAGGCGGCGGTACTTTCGACGTTTCCATCATTGATATCGGCGACGGTGTAATTGAAGTTCTTTCTACCTCCGGCGATAACCGTCTTGGTGGTGACGACTTCGATGAGAGAGTTACCAGATATATGATTGATGAATTTAAGAAATCCGACGGAGTTGACTTATCTACCGATAAGATGGCTCTTCAGAGATTAAAGGAAGCAGCAGAAAAGGCGAAGAAGGAATTATCCTCTGCAACAACTACGAACATTAACCTTCCTTTCATCACAGCAACCGCAGAAGGTCCTAAGCACTTCGATATGAACTTAACCCGTGCTAAATTTGACGAGTTAACACATGATTTGGTAGAAAGAACCGTAGTTCCGGTTCAGAACGCACTTCGTGATGCAGGACTTACTCCGGCAGATATCAAGAAGGTATTGTTAGTAGGTGGTTCGACAAGAACACCTGCAGTTCAGGATAAAGTTAGACAGTTAACCAATCAGGAGCCATCCAAGACCTTGAACCCGGATGAGTGTGTAGCAATCGGTGCTTCCATTCAGGGTGGTAAGTTAGCAGGCGATGCAGGAGCGGGAGACATTCTTCTTCTTGATGTAACTCCTTTGTCACTTTCCATCGAGACCTTAGGTGGTGTAGCTACCAGATTAATCGAAAGAAATACAACAATTCCTACAAAGAAGAGCCAGGTGTTCTCCACCGCAGCGGATAATCAGACCGCAGTAGACATCAATGTCGTACAGGGTGAGAGACAGTTTGCAAAAGACAACAAGAGTCTTGGACAATTCCGTCTGGACAGCATTCCGCCGGCAAGAAGAGGCATTCCTCAGATCGAAGTTACCTTTGATATCGATGCAAACGGTATTGTAAATGTATCAGCGAAGGATCTTGGTACCGGTAGAGAACAGCATATTACCATCACAGCAGGTTCTAATCTGTCAGATGGTGATATTGATAAGGCTGTCAGAGAAGCAGCGGAATATGAAGCACAGGACAAGAGACGTAAAGAAGCAGTTGATGTTCGTAATGATGCTGACTCCATGGTATTCCAGACTGAGAAGGCATTAAGCGAAGTTGGCGATAAGATCGATGCAGCAGCAAAATCTACTGTTGAGGGTGACCTTTCAAGACTGAAGGAAATGATTGAAAAATCTAATCCCGAGGTTATGAGCGAGGGTGAAGTAGCGGATATCAAGGCTGCAAAGGATAAATTAATGGAGGATGCGCAGGCATTATTCGCTAAGCTGTATGAGCAGAGCGGTGCAGCAGGTGCAGGCGGCCCCGGACCTGATATGTCAGGCTTTAACGGAGGCCAGGCAGGCGGCTCTAACGGCGGTAATAATGATGATGTTGTTGACGGAGATTATAGAGAAGTATAAAAAGATATTGCAAAAGGCGGTCAGCACTGACTGCCTATTTGCAATTATAACATAGGTAGGAAATAAAAGTAATTTCCGAATCGATATTATGCATAGCTATGAAAGGTGAAGAAAACAATGGCGGATAAACGAGATTATTATGAGGTCTTAGGAGTCGGTAGAACAGCGACGGATGATGAACTCAAAAAAGCATACAGACAGCTCGCAAAGAAATACCACCCGGATACGAATCCCGGAGATAAGGAAGCCGAGGCGAAATTCAAAGAAGCCTCCGAAGCTTATGCCATATTAAGTGATGCGGATAAGCGCAGACAATATGATCAGTTCGGACACTCTGCCTTTGACGGAAGTGGCGGAGCAGGTGCAGGTGGATTCGATTTCAGTTCCATGGATATGGGTGATATCTTTGGTGATATCTTCGGTGATTTATTTGGCGGCGGCCGTTCCAGGCGTGCGAATAATGGACCAATGCAGGGAGCGAATCTTCGTACCGCCGTCAGAATCTCCTTTGAAGAAGCTGTTTTTGGTGTAGAGAAAGAGTTGGAACTGAATCTGAAGGACGAATGTGGAACCTGTCACGGAACCGGAGCGAAACCGGGAACCAGTGCAGATACCTGTCAAAAATGTGGTGGTAAGGGCCAGGTAGTATATACCCAACAATCCTTATTCGGTATGGTTCGTAATGTTCAGACCTGCCCGGATTGTAAGGGTACCGGTAAGATTATCAAGGATAAATGTGCGGATTGTTATGGCACAGGCTTCATCAGTAGCAAGAAGAAAATCAAGGTATCCATACCGGCAGGAATTGATGGTGGTCAAAGCGTCAGAATCCGCAGTAAAGGCGAACCGGGAACCAATGGTGGACCGAGAGGAGATCTATTGGTTGAGGTTGAAGTAAGCCGTCATCCTATCTTCCAGAGACAGGATTATGATATTTACTCCACCGCTCCGATTTCTTATCCTACAGCAGTTCTGGGTGGAGATATCAAGATCAGTACAGTAGATGGGGACGTAATCTATAATGTTAAGCCCGGTACTCAGACAGATACGAAGGTTCGTCTCCGCGAAAAAGGTGTACCAAGCCTTCGTAATAAAGCAGTTCGCGGTGATCATTATGTAACCTTGGTGGTACAGGTTCCGACCAATCTGAATTCGGAGCAGAAGGACCTCCTAAAGAAGTACGATGATGCTCTGACTGGTAAGAGTGAGCATGGCACTGAGACTTCTGAAAACGATAAAGGGAAGAAGAAATTCTGGAAATAATGATACCGAAGAAAGGTTTAAATTTATTATGAAGTGGACTAAATTCACATTAGATACAACCACGGAAGCAATTGATCTGGTAAGCGATATGTTGAATGATTTTGGTATCGTTGGAATAGAGATAAATGATAATGTTCCGATCACGGAAGAAGAAAGAAAGCAGATGTTCATCGATATTCTTCCGGAGCTTGAGGAAGATGACGGTACCGCACAGGTAAGCTTTTATATTGATGTCGAAGAGGATAAAGAGGCTTTGATGGAAAAAATAAAAGCGGGGCTTTCGGAAATGTCAGCCTATGCCGAAGTGGGTAGCGGTAAGATCACAGTATCTCAGACGGATGATCAAGATTGGATTAATAACTGGAAACAGTTTTTTAAGCCTTTTCGAGTGGATGATACCATTGTAATCAAACCGACCTGGGAACAGTTGACGGATCGCAAGGAAGATGATCTGGTGATTGAGATTGATCCCGGAACCTCGTTTGGAACCGGTTCTCATGAGACTACCAAGCTTTGCATTGTTGGCATTAAGCAGCATATTAAACCGGAGGCTGTTATACTGGATGCAGGAAGCGGAAGCGGAATATTATCCATTATTGCAAAGAAATTGGGAGCAAAAGAAGTACTGGGCATCGATATCGATTCAAATGCCACGAATTCTGCCATCGAGAATGCTGCTGTAAATCAATTAGAACTCCGAGAGGGAAGTTTAGGCTTTGTTACCGGTAATATTATTGAAGATGACGGTATCCGTACACAGATCGGTAAAGAAAAGTATGATATGGTAGTTGCCAATATCCTGGCGGATGTAATTATTCCTTTATCCGATGTAATCGGCGAAAATTTAAAGCCAAACGGGATATTTATCAGTTCAGGTATCATCTATATGAAAGAAGATGCAGTACGAGAAGCGATACTTAAAAATAATTTCACCATATTAGAAGTGAACAAAATGGGAGATTGGGTATCTTTCGTCGCACAGAAGTCTTAACGATAAGAAGAGGATGTCGCAAAACATGATGGATCAAACATTGCATACAAACAAGGGTATTACTGCAATGAATTGATGACAATTGTTTTGTGACATCCTCTTATTGTTACTGTGTCAAGGTAAAGGTATCCAGAAGAGCAGCAATTCTGGCTCCATAGCCTTCCTCTGCTTCAAGAAAATATTGTACCTCAATGGTATAATAACTATCGTTTCCTTCAATTACATATACATTCTCAATTTTGGAATTATAATCTTCACCAAAGGCAGAATGGAAGTGAAGCGCATCATAGGTGCCAATCTGAACGGGATCCGGTTTTTCTGCCTTCGGATTTGCTTCCAGGATGCGATTCTCCAGAGTTTTCAGGTAATCCTTGTCTGACAAATTATGATTGGATATTTCTATGTAGATGTCAGGATATTTGTTTGAAACGGTATTTGCTACCTGATAGAGATCAGCTCCATCCTTACGTTCATAAGTAAATCGCTGTTCATCTATTTGCATCTGATATCCAAGATCGCTGGTATAGAGTCTGGTCGGAATAGTCTCAGTCATCCCTTCCAGCGAGAGCTTCATTTCTGATTCCTGAGCAGCCTTGGAGATTCGGCCAACCGCAGAAGTGGGTTCATTTACTGCAAGTTGGTCTGAGATTGCGGCTGGGGCAACCTCCTCTTTATCCTCAGCTTTTAGATCGGACTTACTACTTTGTGCTGAGTATTCTGAATTATTCACAGCCTTTGATGACTGGACCTCGGCATCCTCTATAATTGTAAGATCTTTTGTTGTAAGTGCAGAAGAGCAGCCTCCCATACTCAACGCGGTAACCAATGTAAATGCCATATAAATTGCTCTTTTCATCATAATCATCCTCTTTTCTATCAGTCAATTCTGATTCCTCGATTATTTATCTTGTTATCTTATAGACGATGATAAAAAAGTATTTGTTTCAAAAAGTTCAAAGAAATTATTGTATTGTAAGCATCAATCTGGATATGTATGAAATTAATGAATAAATTTGATAATATTATGCCATTCTCATAGCGTCACTTGTGAGAATACGATCTCTTTGGTATAATGTAATAAAGAATAATAATTGAATACTCATTCGAACAATAATTAAAAATATTTTAAGAAGACCGAAAAAGTAGTTGAACGTATGTTCTTATTGATATATAATAGCTATGGATTAGATAAATGTACCATCATTTTCAGATAAACCAAGGAGCATAATATGCATCGTTTTTACGTAAAGCAAAATCAAATAACCGATCAAATAGTTCGAATTATCGGACCGGATGTTAATCATATTAAAAATGTTCTTCGTATGAAACAAGGCGAGGAATTGGTAATTTGCGATGGACAAGGAAAAGATTGTTATTGTATA
This sequence comes from Bacillota bacterium, assembly GCA_017861355.1. Classification (GTDB taxonomy): domain Bacteria; phylum Bacillota; class Clostridia; order Lachnospirales; family Lachnospiraceae; genus Mobilitalea. Next base: position 10,739 of record JAGFXQ010000044.1, on the reverse strand, counting down.
ATTAGTAGGGTGACTGAGAGCGAGATTATAGCTGATATTCAGACAACACAAGACACCGGAACCGAGCTAAGAACCAGAATTACCTTGTTTCAAGGATTACCGAAGCAGGATAAGATGGAGCTTATTATTCAGAAAGCAGTGGAACTCGGTGTGCATGAGATCATTCCTGTAATGACCAAAAGAACAATTGTCAAATTAGACGATAAGAAGAAGGAAGAAAAGAAGCTGGAGCGATGGCAGGCGATTGCGGAAGGAGCTGCAAAACAGTCCGGACGCGGTATTATTCCAACCATCAAACCGGTTCAAACGTATGCCGGGGCTTTGGATTACGCAAAGTCTTTGGACAGAAGTGTCATTCCTTATGAGAATGCGAAGGGAATGGATTATACCAGAGAGCTTATAAACAGTCTCACAAGCTGCAATACAATCGGAGTATTCATCGGACCGGAGGGTGGCTTTGAAGACACCGAGATTGATCAGGCAGAACGAGTCGGAATACAACCGATTACACTTGGAAGGCGTATTTTGCGAACTGAGACTGCAGGATTGGCAGTGTTAGCGATGATGGTACTTGTGTTGGACAGAGATTGATTCGTTCCTGCTGTTGTCATCATTTACAATGGTTTTATAGGAGGTAAGTAATAAATGGAGATACAACTTTGGAGAGAAATACTTGATCCTTACGCCTTGGCTGTTGACGAATTAGTTACTAAGTTTAATCATATTATTGATGAATATAAACATGTGGGCGCCTATTCACCAATCGAGCAGGTAACCGGCCGTGTGAAGACGATTTCCAGTATCTTAGAGAAGGCACAGAAGAAGAACTTTGAGCTATCTAGTTTTGAAGAGAAGATTGACGATATTGCGGGAATTCGTATTATTTGCCAATTCGTAGAAGATATCTATAAGGTGGTTGATATCATCAAGAAAAGATCCGATATGCGGATCAAGAACGAGAAGGACTATATTAATAATATGAAAAAGAGCGGATATCGTTCTTATCATTTGATAGTGTATTATGATGTTGAGACGCTGAAAGGCAAGAAAGAGCTCCAGGTTGAGATACAGATCAGAACACTGGCGATGAATTTCTGGGCTACGATAGAACATTCCCTGCAATATAAGTATAAGCAGAATATGCCGGAGCATATCCGAGAACGCTTAACCTCAGCTGCAGAAGCAATACTAATTCTGGATCAAGAAATGAGTGTGGTTCGTGATGAGATCATGGACGCTCAGAATTCCTTTACAATCAAGGCAAATATCGTGGCAGATATTCTGACTAACATACAGAATCTCTATAAAGTTGCGAATAAGCAGGAGGTTGTAACCATCCAGGATGAATTCTTCCGCATCTATCAAAGTGGGGACCAGCTTGAACTGACTAGGTTCAGCAAGGAGCTTGACTTGATATCGGCAAGGTATCGTGCACAAAGCCTACGTTAAAAATGTGAAGAAAATCATCTTCACATGGGAAGAACTGCGAAGTCCACACAATGGTGCGAACTCCTTGTTCTTCCGGGTTGTGCGATGGTGAAAAGCGAAATAAGTTGAATAATGGAGAGAGAGAATGAATCTACCGAAACAATTTGAGGACAGAATGAGAAAGCTTTTGGGGGAGGAATACGAAGAGTATCTGGCATGCTACTCAAAGCCACATTATGGCGGAGTTCGTGTCAATACACTGAAAACTACCCCGGAAGAATTTGAACGCATCTGTCCTTTTTCCATAAACAGAATTCCGTGGGTCAGAAACGGATATTTTTATGACACCGAGGAGCAACCGGCAAAACATCCCTATTATTATGGAGGTGTCTTCTATATTCAGGAGCCCAGTGCAATGACACCGGCGAGCCTTCTTCCGATTGAACCCGGAGATAAGGTGTTGGATGTATGTGCCGCACCCGGTGGTAAAAGCACAGAGCTTGGTACCCGACTGAAAGGAGAAGGGGTATTGGTATCCAACGATATCAGTAATTCCAGAGCCAAGGCATTACTTAAGAATATTGAACTCTTTGGTATTCGTAATGCACTGGTGTTATCCGAAGCACCGAATAAACTAGTAGATTATTTTACCGGTTATTTTGATAAGATATTAATTGATGCACCCTGTTCCGGTGAAGGAATGTTTCGTAAAAGTCCGGCGATTATCAAGAACTGGGAGCAATATGGAGTAGAGTATTATAATAAATTGCAGAAGGAAATTATTCTTTTTGCTGCAAAGATGCTCAAACCCGGTGGATATATGCTATATTCCACCTGTACCTTTTCCCCGGAAGAGAATGAAGGCACGATCGCTTATCTTATGGAGCAATGTCCGGAATTCCATGTGGTACCCGCATTACCGGATTCGGATCAACAGAAGTTGCTCGGAATATCCTACGAAGGATTTGATCAGGGAAAACCTCATTGGTTAGAGGAAATTGAGAACCCGCCTCAGATTTCGGCGGAACGACAAGAAGAGTTGAAGAATTGTATCCGTCTATGGCCGCATAAGATCAACGGAGAAGGGCATTTCATTACGCTTCTGCACAAGAGGATAGATGATAGTTTACAGCGGAAGCAGGAGGAAGAACCGGCTGCAGTAAATCTAAGATATAGTAAGTCATACAAAATGACGGAAGCTACTGCTCGTAACGGTCAGGATCAAAAGCAAAAAAGCGCGTTATCGGAGGAAGCATTAGAATTTATTCAGGGATTAAAGTTACCGGTGAAGGAGGAACTCCTTCATGTACATGAGGATAGGGTATATCTTCTTCCGGAGGGACTGCCTAATCTCAAAGGGCTTCGTATTATGAGACAGGGACTTCTGCTTGGTGAGATGAAGAAGCAACGCTTCGAACCTTCTCAGGCACTTGCCTGCGCATTGACGATCAGTGATTATGATAAGCTTGTTAAACTGAGCATAGAAGACCCCAATGTGATTCGTTATCTGAAGTGCGAAGCGATTGAATTACAGGAAGAACTCTCCGATGGCTGGTATTTGGTCTGTGTGGAGAATTTTCCGCTTGGATGGCTGAAGGCAGCCAAAGGTAGCTTCAAGAATAAATATCTTCCCGGTTGGCGATGGGTATAGAATAGTTAGATAGGAGATTATTATGGCAGGACAGCTTCGTCTCGATAAATACCTGGCGGATATGGGGATTGGTACACGAAGTGAGATTAAAGAGTGGATTCGCAAAGGAAGAGTCAAGGTAAATAATGAGATTATCAATAAACCGGAACAAAAGGTAACCACGGACAAGGATAAGATATCCTTCGATGATGCTGAAGTGGGTTACGTGGAATATCAGTATATTATGCTGAATAAACCTACTGGGGTTGTATCAGCAACGAATGATAATGTCAGCAATACTGTGCTTGATTTAATTGCGGATAAGAAATGCAAGGACCTTTTTCCGGTTGGAAGATTGGATAAGGATACAGAGGGTCTTCTTCTTATTACAAATGACGGAGAACTGGCCCATCAGCTGCTCTCTCCGAAGAAACATGTGGATAAGGTGTATTTTGCAAGAGTACGTGGTATAGTAACCGAAGAAGATCGGGAAAGCTTCTTGCTAGGCGTTGATATCAACGATGAGAAACTGACTTTACCTGCGAAGCTTAAGATATTACACTCGGATGAGATATCCGAGATTGAATTAACTCTTCATGAGGGTAGGTTTCATCAGGTTAAGCGTATGTTTGAAGCTATCGGGAAAGAAGTGATCTATCTGAAACGTCTTTCGATGGGAAACCTACAGCTGGATGAAAGTCTTGCTCCCGGTGAATACCGAGAGTTGACAGACCAGGAATTAGCAAGCCTGAATAGATAATTATGATAATGCAGAAGATGAACATAATGATTGATCAGATGATTTTAGAAACGGAGAATAAATGTTAAATAATATAGAAGCAGTGATTTTTGATTTGGACGGAACCTTAGTGGATTCAATGTGGATGTGGAGAAACATCGATATTGAATATCTCGCGAAATTCAGTATAGAGATGCCATTAGGACTTCAAAGTTGTATCGAAGGAATGAGCTTTAGTGAGACCGCAGTTTATTTTAAAGAAAGATTCCAGATACCGGACAGTATTGATCAGATTAAGAGTGATTGGAACGAGATGGCCTGGGTGAAATACCGAGATGAAGTTCCCTTGAAAGAGGGTGTTATTGAATTATTACAATATCTGAAGTTGGAAGGAATTCCGGCAGGAATTGCCACCAGTAATTCCAGAGAGTTAGTAGAGCTGATTGTTAAAAAGCATCAGATAGAAGAATACTTTACCTCCATTCGTACCTCCTGTGAGGTGGCTAAGGGTAAGCCATCTCCGGACATCTATCTTCTGGTAGCGAAGGATCTGGGGGCTCAGCCGGAACGTTGTCTGGTGTTTGAGGATGTACTTCAGGGTGTTATGGCTGGAAAAAATGCGAATATGAAGGTCTGTGCTGTCGATGATGATTACTCCAAGAAGGACCAGGAGGAGAAAATCAAGCTTTCCGATTACTTTGTTCATTCCCTGTCAGAGGTTTTGAACCTGTTCTAAAACTGTAGAATTCTAAAGTTAGCCCAATTGGGCTTGGAGGTTATAAAGTGAAGCAATTTAATGTACAACAGAATGAAGCAGGGCAACGCCTGGATAAATTACTGGTAAAGATTTTAAATAAAGCACCGAAGAGTTTTATCTATAAAATGCTTCGCAAAAAAAATATTACCCTTAACGGAAATAAAGCAGATGGCTCAGAGAAGCTGGCATTACAAGATGAGATTAAGCTGTTCTTATCTGATGAGACTATCTCTTTGTTCAGTGAAGTGATTGAAACTACAACAGTAGAACATGATCTTTCTATCATTTATGAGGATCAACACATCTTAATCCTGAATAAACCACTGGGTATCCTGTCTCAGAAAGCGGAAAAAGAGGATGTATCCATAGTGGAGCATATTATTTCCTATCTACTGTCTACGAACCAAATAACCAAGGAACAGCTTGCCAGCTTTAAACCGGCGGTATGTAATCGATTGGACCGTAATACCGGCGGGGTTCTGATTGCCGGAAAGTCTTTACTCGGATTGCAGGAGATGGCAAGGCTTCTAAAGGATCGTTCCCTTGGGAAGTATTACCTTTGTATTGTGAAAGGTAAGATCGAGAAACAGGAACGGATTGAAGGATATCTATACAAGGATGAGAATAAAAATCAGGTTAAGATATATCCGACGCAGATGGATAATACAGAATATATCTGTACCGAGTATGAACCGATTGCTTATGCGGAGCATAAATATACTCTGTTGAAGGTGAAGCTGATTACCGGTAAATCTCATCAGATTCGTGCTCATCTTGCCAGCATCGGACATCCGATCATCGGAGATTATAAATACGGCGATCAGAAAACGAACCACTTCTTCAAGACAAATTATGAATTATCCAGTCAGCTGTTACATTCCTATCAGATGATCTTTCCTACGATAGAAGGAGAGCTGTCTTATCTATCCGGTCAAAGCTTTACGGCTGAACTTCCGGAACAATTTGAGAAGATAAAGAAGGATTTATTTGGCGAAGCGTCAATATAAAGAGGAGGTGTTGGTATGCCGTCGTGGAATTCCAGAGGATTAAGAGGCTCCATGCTAGAGGAGATGATTAATTTTACGAATACCAGATACCGGGAAAAGGGATTGGCGTTAATCCAGAAGGTGCCGACACCAATTACCCCAATTAATATCGATAAGGAAAACAGACATATTACGCTTGCTTATTTTGAACAGAAGAGTACCGTTGATTATATCGGTGTCGTTCAGGGAATTCCGGTATGCTTTGATGCCAAGGAATGTGCGGTAGATACCTTTAGCATTAATAATGTCCATGAGCATCAGATTGCCTTTATGAAGGAATTCGAAGAACAGAGTGGAATTGCATTTCTTTTGATCTATTTTAAGAAGAAGGACACCTACTATTATCTGACCTTTGATCGCCTGAATGAATTCTGGGAGAGAGCAAAACAGGGCGGAAGAAAGAGCTTTCGATATGAAGAACTGGAGGAAGCTTATCAGGTGCCGTTGCAAGGCGGAGCCTGCGTACATTATCTACATACCTTGCAAATGGATCTGGAACGAAGAGAGAATAATTAGATTGACATCACCAGGTTTATAAATTATAATGTAAAAACATATTAGTATGGTAGCGAATTATCACGTTACCATACTAAAGTAATATTAAGAGGTTTATTATCAACATTAACAGATTAAAATGTCAAAAAGTGCTGAGCACTCTTACAGATGCAACAGATCGCTATTGCAAGCAAGCTTGCAAATGCAAGTAAGCTTGCATTGTGATCTGTTGCATCTGTAAAGCACCTTTGGTGCTTTTAACATTTTAAGCTATAACAGAACGAAAGGCTAGGTACTGATTATGAAAGACAAATTATTACATACACCTGAGGGAGTCAGAGATATCTATAATTCGGAATGTGCAACAAAGTTGATGTTGCAGCATCAACTCCATCATGTACTTGAGAATCATGGCTTTCGTGATATTCAGACTCCAAGCTTTGAATTTTTTGATATATTTAATCAGGAAAGAGGAACGGTAGCCTCCAAGGATATGTATAAATTCTTTGATCGGGATGGCAATACTTTGGTTCTGCGTCCGGACATCACTCCATCCATTGCCCGTTGTATTGCAAAGTATTATAAAGATGAAAAGCTTCCGATCCGATTATGTTATATCGGCAATACCTTCATTAATAATTCGAGCTATCAAGGCAAGTTAAAGGAAGCAACCCAGCTTGGAGCAGAATTAATGAACGACGATAGTATTGAAGCGGATGCCGAGCTTCTGGCAATTACGATCGAGTGTCTTCTTCAGTCCGGCTTGAAGGAATTTCAATTAGAGATTGGTTATGCGGATTTCTTTCGTGCGCTGATCGAAGAAGCGGGCTTTACCGAAGAAGAAGAGATTACCAATCTGCGTGTCTTGATCTCCAATAAGAATATGTTTGGAGTGGAAGAGATCATAATGTCTAAGGAGATGAGTAAGGAACTGAAGGAGATATTCCTGAAGCTGCCGGAACTCTTCGGCACACTGGATATTCTGTCTTTTGCGAAGAACCAGACGAAGAATCCTCGAGCGATTCAAGCAATTGAACGTCTTGAGAAGCTATATGATATTATGAGTGAATATGGCTATGAGAAATATATTTCCTTTGATCTTGGAATGCTGAGCCAATACAATTATTATACCGGGATTATCTTCAAAGCTTATACCTACGGTACCGGAGATGCAGTTGCTACCGGAGGCAGATATGATAATCTGGTCGTACAGTTCGGTAAAGAAGCCCCGGCCATTGGCCTAGCGATCGTCATCGATCAGCTGATGCTGGCGCTTTCCAGACAGAAGCTGTTTCCGGAACCGGAAGCACAAGATACTTTAATTCTATATAAGAATACGTATCGTAAACAGGCGATTGCTTTGGCAAACCATTTTCGTAAAGACGGCATCAACACCATTCTACAGAGGTCGAATGATGAGTTGGTATCGGAAGATTATGTAGCTTACGCAAAAAGAATGAACATCGGAGGGATCTTATATCTGGATAATGATACCGAGATTAAGGTTATGAATATCTCCACCGGGACGATGCAGGCTGCCTCTATGGAGGAATTTCTTCAATAGTTCTGAAGGGTAATCTTATAGAAGAAAGGAAGATCATTATGAAGTATATTACCATTGCGCTTGCGAAAGGGCGCCTGGCTTTGAATACCTTAGAGGTTCTTGAGAAAATCGGCATCTCCTGTGAGGAGATCAAGGATAAATCCTCAAGAAAATTAATCTTCGTCAATGAAGAACTGAAGCTCAAGTTCTTTCTGGCGAAAGCGAACGATGTACCGACCTATGTGGAATACGGTGCGGCAGATATCGGTGTGGTAGGTAAGGACACCATTCTGGAAGAAGGGCGTAAGATGTATGAAGTAGTTGATCTGGGACTCGGTAAATGCAGAATGTGTGTAGCCGGTCCTGCTTCCGCGAAAGAACTTCTACAGCACGGAGAATTAATCCGGGTGGCCACCAAGTATCCGAACATAGCAAAGGATTACTTCTATAATAAGAAGCACCAGACGGTTGAGATTATTAAGCTCAACGGTTCCATAGAATTAGCACCGATCGTTGGTCTGTCCGAGGTAATCGTAGACATCGTTGAGACAGGGTCCACACTTCGTGAGAACGGACTAGAGGTATTGGAGGAGATTTGTAATATCTCTGCCCGAATGGTTGTGAACGAAGTTAGTATGAAGATGGAGCTGGAGCGTATCACAAAGATCATAAAGGATCTAAAGGAACTGCTTCAAGGACAATAATGTGTATTGTTTTAAAGAATAATTCACACTCCCAAGTTTGTGCCTGCGTCTTCCCAAAGTGTGAAGATCACCTTGGGCACAAACTAACACAGTCTAAAATATAGATATATCGATTATGAAAGGACGGAAGTATCCTATGAGAATGATTGAGCTGAATTCAGAAACAAAGAAGAATATATTAGAGAACCTGCTAAAAAGAAGCCCTAATCAATATGACCAATACGCTGAGGTTGTAGCGGATATATTAAAAGAAGTCAGAAATAGTAAAGACCAGGCTTTATTTGATTATACTAGACGCTTTGATAAAGCAGATCTGACGAAGGAAACCATACAGGTTACTGAGGCGGAGATTGAGGAAGCATATGATAAGGTGGATCCTTCTGTGATTGATGTAATTCGTAAGGCAATCAAGAACATAGAAAGCTATCATAGTAAACAGAAGCAATACAGTTGGTTTGATACGACAGAGAATGGAACGATCCTCGGTCAGAAAGTTACTCCGATTGCAGCGGTTGGTGTCTATGTACCCGGTGGCAAAGCAGCTTATCCTTCCTCAGTACTGATGAATGTCATTCCTGCTAAAGTTGCGGGGGTAAGTAGAATAGCGATGACAACACCTCCCGATAAGGATGGTAAGGTATATCCCGGAACCTTGGTTGCTGCAAAGGAAGCCGGAGTGACCGAGATCTACAAGGTCGGTGGAGCGCAGGCAATCGGTGCATTGGCTTATGGAACGGAAAGTATCGCTAAGGTGGATAAGATTGTTGGCCCCGGTAATATCTATGTCGCACTAGCCAAAAAAGCTGTGTATGGTCATGTAAGTATCGATTCTATCGCAGGACCCAGTGAGATTCTGGTGCTTGCTGATGAGACAGCTAATCCAAGATTGAGACAGCTAATCCAAGATATGTTGCGGCAGACCTATTATCTCAGGCGGAGCATGATGAATTAGCCTCCTCGATCCTGATTACTACCAGTAAGGAGCTCGCAGTGAAGGTATCCGAAGAAGTAGACCTCTTTGTTGCTCAACTTTCCAGAAAGGATATCATTCGGAAATCCTTAGATAATTATGGCTATATTATGATTGCGGATACGCTAGAGGAAGCCATTGATGTCACGAACGAAATTGCCTCGGAGCATTTGGAGATTATGACTAAGGATGCCTTTATGGTAATGACGAAGATAAAAAATGCGGGGGCTATTTTCATTGGAGAGTACTCCTCGGAACCTCTCGGAGATTATATGGCAGGTCCTAACCACATTCTTCCTACCAATGGTACGGCAAAATTCTTCTCACCTCTCGGAGTGGATGATTTCATTAAGAAATCCAGTATTATATCCTATTCCAGAGAAGCATTGGAGCCAATCTATAAGGATATTGTAACTTTTGCAAATTCCGAGTATCTGACTGCACATGCCAATTCTATCTCTGTACGCTTCGAGTAGATTGACTTTAATATTACCGGGGGCAAGTTAAAGCCTTATGATACGTAATCTAAGCTCATACGATAAGCGGTATCTCTATGGAAAAGGAGTTTGACATTTATTACTCTTATTGTATAATTATATAGAATAGGAAGGGTGAGAGGGATGAACAATAGAAGCGCAAGCATTAACCGCAATACCAGAGAAACTGAGATCAGTATGGATTTTGACATTGACGGTAGCGGTAAAGCACAGATTGAAACCGGAATCGGATTTTTCAATCATATGCTGGATAGCTTTACGAGACACGGCTTCTTCGATATGAAGCTGGCTGTGAAGGGGGATCTATATGTGGATTCTCATCATACGATTGAAGATACCGGTATTGTTCTTGGACAGGCAATTAAGCAAGCATTAGGAGATAAGCAGGGAATCAAACGCTATGGTTCCTTTGTACTTCCTATGGATGAGACACTAGTGCTTTGTTCCATCGATTTATCGGGCCGTCCCTACTTGGCTTACGATCTTGATCTTACGATTGACAAAGTCGGATATATGGAGACGGAGCTTGTGAAAGAATTCTTCTATGCCATTTCTTATAGTGCGGGAATGAATCTACATATTAAGAAGCTGAGCGGCGGTAATAATCATCATATTATTGAAGCAGCCTTTAAAGCCTTTGCGAAGGCACTGGATGAGGCGTGTACTGTGGATGCGCGTATTCAGGGCGTATTATCTACCAAAGGTTCTATCGACTAAAATAGTTACTGCAGAAAGGTAAAGGTGCGGCATGAAATTATTTCCGGCTATTGATATCAAAAACGGTCAGTGCGTCAGATTAAAACAAGGAAGCTTTCAAGATATATTGGTCTATTCAGAAAGTCCTTTAAAAATAGCAAAACAATGGGAAGCTTCCGGAGCTTCCTTTATCCATATTGTGGACCTGGATGGTGCGCTTGTCGGTCATTCGGT
>JAGFXQ010000230.1 GCA_017861355.1 Bacillota bacterium | reverse complement strand
GCGTTAGCGACTGTGTTAGCCTTATTGTGCGTTGAGATTGCTACGTTCTTCGCCTGTTCCAAGGAGCTTCATGCCAAACCCGCACAGTTGATGAGACCGGAAGCACCAAAAGCCGGGAAGAGAGTGTTCTTAGAGCGTATCCCATTTGTATGGAAACGTCTGAACTTTACCTGGAAAGCAACCATTCGTAATCTGATGCGATATAAGAAACGCTTCTTTATGACCGTCTTTGGTATAGGTGGATGTATGGCACTGTTACTGGTTGGCTTTGGATTAAAGGATTCTATCTTTGTCATTTATACCAGACAATTTGATGAGATTATGATCTATGATGCTTCCGTATCCGTGGACAACAAAGCCAGTGAAGAGCAGATCGAAGATCTTGAGAAGACAATGGAAGAAAATGATGCCATCGCCGATACTTTAAGAGTGGCGACCGGCAGTGTGGATATTAGCTTTGAAGGAGCAAGTAAATCACTCTCCATGTATGTTCCGGAGGATACTGCTGCCTTTGAGAAATACATCGTTCTTCGGGAGAGGGTAGGCCATAAGAAGCTGACTCTAGGGAATGAAGGAGTTCTACTTACGGAACAAATCGCAAAGAAGCTTGGAATTAAGCCGGGTGACACCATTCGTCTAAAACAAGATGAGAAAGAGGTTCAGGTAAAAGTAACCGGAATTACAGAAAATTATATGACTCACTATCTATATATGTCGCCGGAGCTTTATCAGAAGCTGTTCGGACATACAGCGAAGATGAATGAATACTTTTTGCGTATGCCCGGAGTTAATCAGAAGAGTGAGCTTGCAGTAGGAAACGCATTACTCGAAAAGCCGGCTGCTTCCGGTGTGTTCTACACCAGCTATTATCAGGACCTTCTGTCCAATGTCTTGGTGAGCTTGAATATCGTTGTCTGGGTGCTGATTATCTCCGCCGGAGCACTTGCCTTCGTCGTACTGTATAACCTGAATAACATCAATATCAATGAACGAAGACGAGAACTGGCTACCTTGAAGGTTCTTGGTTTCTATAATAAAGAAACGGCCACTTATGTATACCGGGAGAACGTGATATTAACTCTGATCGGAGCTGGACTCGGAGTAATACTTGGCATCATTCTTCACCGATATGTCATTACCACGGTTGAGATCGATTTGGTGATGTTCGGCAGAAATATTGATCCCAGCAGTTTTATCTACAGCATTTTATTGACCATACTATTTTCCGCCTTCGTTAATTTTGTGATGTATTTTAAATTAAAGAAGATTGATATGGTAGAGTCCTTAAAGAGCATTGAATAATTGTTATTTTTAATCATAGCCCATTTGTAGTTTGTGTTAGGAATTTGGTTTCAAATATCCGTGTGTTACATCAGGACATCATTATATTCCGGATGCTCGGAGAACCATTTAACAGCATAGCTGCAGGTGGGCTTTGCTTTCAGTCCATTGGATCGAAAGTATGCGACAGCGGCTTCCATCAGTTTTCCTGCAACACCCTGTCCGCGAAGAGAAGGGTCCACAAAGGTATGATCGATATTGACCATATTATCCTGGAGCTTGGGAAAGGTCACAACCGCAAGCATATGATTATTTTCATCATTTAGATAGATCTTATTTTCTTCTTGTATAAATTCCATAAGAATCCTCCATTCTTCCTCAAACAAATTATTTTAGATTGAAGAACTTCGTTTTTCAATCATGGGTGGAACAAATTTACAAAAGAGACCATACAAATTACGTGGGTAAATGTACGGTCTCACTTTATTAATTATTCAGATAGATCGATAACACTTACCGGACAGCCATCACGTGCTTCTTCCGCTTTTTCAAGACAATCTTTTGGAATCTCACCGCTGATTGCCTGGGATACCTCGTCTTCATTGTAGCTGAATACCTCAGGACATACATCGATGCATAGGCCACAGCTGATGCAGCCGTCCTGATCTACAGATGCTTTCATGTGAATTCTCCTTTCAACATAAATAAATAAAAAACACATTAACATGATTAGTATGCATTACAACCGACTAAATTATACCAAAGCTGTCAGGAAAATAAATTGATTTAGATCACATTTTTGTTATTGAGATAACGAAGCGAAGGACCTTATAGCGTTGACAGAAAAGAAGAAAACGCATACAATAAAGGCACTCAGGATTTTTTGTGCAGCGATTTGGTGCTGCTGTCCAAATTTGCAATGCTTGTGCAGAAGGGGAGATTACTATGTCAGAGAAAGAACAATGGAAACCCGGTAATATGCTTTACCCGATCCCCGCGGTCATGGTGAGCTGTGCCAGTGAAACATACAAACCGAATATTATTACAATTGCCTGGGCGGGAACTGTTTGCTCAAGCCCGGCCATGGTGTCAATTTCCGTAAGAAAAGAACGCTTTTCCTATAATATTATTAAAGAGAGCGGAGAATTCGTAATTAATCTTGTTACCAGAGAATTAGTAAAGCAGGCAGATTATTGCGGTGTTCGCTCCGGCAGAGAAATAGATAAATTCAAGGAGATGAAGCTTACGCCCAGTAAGAGTACGAAGATATCCGCTCCGGGGATTGTTGAGAGCCCGGTGAATATCGAATGTGTGGTCAAGCAGATTATCCCCTTAGGATCTCACGATATGTTCCTGGCTGAAGTAGTGGGAGTAACCGTTGATAAAAGGTATATGGATGAGAAAGGCCGCTTCCACCTGAACAAATCCGGACTGATCGTCTACTCACACGGGGAATATTATGCACTAGGTGATCTTTTAGGCAAGTTTGGATATTCGGTGAAGAAGAAAAAATAAAACAATAGAACTACCTGCATGAACGGGTTGGTGCAAAACCATAATTAGTTAGCATTTTGGTTTTGCACCAGCCCATTTCATTCAAGATAATAGAAAGTTCGCGAGGTGTGCTTTCTATTGTATTCGGTTGGAGTGTATCATGTATCACTTAATGCATCAGCTGCTGAAAGTAGTCGCTTAACCGGACCGGGTCTTCCAGAACTTGTCGACCGACATACAGACTTCGATCCGGTCTTGTCATAATCGCCCACTTTATTAAGGAGATGGTACCATTACGAATTTCAAGTGCGGTAATACACCTCGGATGAACACAGCTACCATCATTAAAATAAGGCGCTTCTCCAACCTTTGGAAAAACCGGACGGTGTGTATGCCCACAGATCATCATTTGATTGTGATCTTTGGCAAATTCCATAAGATTCTTTTCTACTGCATTTTTCTTTTTGGTATTCTTCGAGGTACTGGTAGGATCCCGGATTCCGACCAGCTCCAATGGTCTCCACAAATATCTAACAAGAAAACGAGACATCTTCCATAGTGTATCATTAAGAAAATCTCCCTGATGACCATGTGTTAAAAGTATCTGATTATTCGTATGTCGGTATTTGAGAAGTAATCCTTCCGTAATCTCAATGCCGGGAAATAACGCCATCTCCTGACTCACGCTGTCGCAAAAGAAGGAATGGCATCTTGTCTGAGTGTATCTGGGATCTCTTTTGACAATATCATGATTGCCATATAGCATATATAGCCGCTGCTCCTGATAGAAGAGTGACATAAGCCAAAAGGCATCACTGTGTGCGTCGATGATATCTTCGATGGACCTGTTCTCCCACAATTCGTCCCCGTCACCAAGTTCGATATAGGTAAATCCATTTTCGTAATAGTAATACAGAGCTGCAAAGAACAGGTTTTGATTTCCTGAAAAATTATCCCCCCAGCTGTTGTTTCCCCGGTGGCAATCACTCATGATCACAATACGGGAGCTTTCATCAAAGGTAACAACCTTTGATGTTGCTAAAACTTGAGATAAACGCGCTGCTGCTGACAAAAGCGATCACATCCTTATTCCGATTTATTCATTTTGTTTGAGTAAAATGGTTTTCGCTAGTACCGGTTCAGATAGCCTTTTATGGTGTTATAAGATTCAAATACCGCTTTAGGCTTACCTATCGTCATAATCTGACTGTACATGGAGGGTGATTCATTGCGTACTATTTCTAACTTATCCAGTGTGTCTGTGTATGATTCTGTCAGTAGGTTATAAGAGTTGCAGAAGGCTTCATTATTCTTTTGCATGATAAATTCAGTTAATGAAGTTCTGGTGAGCGGTTGTTTGGTATGTGGCTTATCAAATCGTATAATCACACGTCGTCCCTGTTGAATATATTCGTTATCCTTATAACCGGCTTTTGTGAGAGCATCAACAAAGGCATTTGCCATTCGTCGGTCATATAGGTCCAGTGTGATATCCATGGATAACTGAGAGGGCTTGGAGAATTCACCAAGTTTAAAGCCGGTAAGCCACCAATGATACCCGCTTCGGGTGAAAAGAATATTACCATTCTTCTTAAAAATAAAGGACATATTGATACAATCATCATCCTTTAAGCAAGAGTAGAAGGTACCGTTAAATAAGCCTGGAATATCCAGATCCGGTCCGGTGGTATAATAAACCCCGACCTCACCTCCAGTGTTCATCCCATACTGGCCCTTCCAAAATTCAATCAGCCATCGCCTGCCATTATAATCAAAGCGGATCGGTTCGCAATCTATAATCATGCTTAAAGCAGCGCTTGCTTCATCATAAAGTCTGCAATAGCCTAATTCTCGTTGCCATGGGTTCATAAGTGAGTAGAAGACATCCTGATATGGTTCGTAAGCAAAACCGAAGGGCTTTAGCTCCCCGTTCAGTTCTGCCAGACGTTCTGGTACATTTCTAAGGATCTCGGTAACCGGATGGACGACTTCTCTTTGATGTTTTTTCTTCTTTTGCTTGATGCGCAATGCAGTAGTGACAATCATCAGAAGAACAAATCCGACAATTGTTAGCAACACAACATTTTCAGATAAAAAAGCAAATAGACCCGGCATAATCAGGATCAGATTGTCTGTAAACGGAAACTGCATAACATCAGCTCCTTTCCAATTGTTATATACCATAATATTCAGATCAGGGCGCGCATGTTCAAGGAAATAAAGATTGACATCTTATCAATTCGAGGTATAATTACAAAGCAAATGATAGATAACAAGAATAGCCGAATTGTAATATATTTACGGCTTGTCGGATATCAGAGATGGTGTCATGACAACTACCCTTGATAGGAGGATAATATATGAGTGACTGTAATAGTAATTGTGACAGCTGTGCTTCGAAGTGTTCCAGTGCAAAGCCGAAAAATGATTTCGCAGTGGATGCTCATGAACTGAGTAATGTTAAGAAGGTGATCGGTATCGTTAGTGGTAAGGGCGGCGTAGGTAAATCCTTAGTAACCTCACTAATGTCAGTTAATATGAATAGAAAAGGCTATAATACAGCCATATTGGATGCAGATATCACCGGACCTTCCATTCCGAAGGCTTTTGGCCTAAAGGAAAAGGTAGTGAGTAATGAAATGGGGATCTTCCCGGCAAAGACGAACAGTGGGATTGAAGTGATGTCCATAAACTTACTGCTTGCAAACGAGACTGATCCGGTAGTATGGAGAGGCCCTGTTATTGCAGGAACTGTAAAACAGTTCTGGTCCGATGTAATCTGGAATGATGTTGATTATATGTTTGTTGATATGCCTCCGGGAACTGGAGATGTTCCACTCACTGTATTTCAATCCTTGCCGATCGACGGCATTATCGGATTGTGGTAAAGAATATCAGATTTTCGGAGAAAGTCATATTGAAGAAATCGCACAAAAACATAAGATTGATATGACAGCAAAGCTGCCGATTAATCCGAAATTAGCTGCAGCCTGTGACCGCGGTATGATTGAATTGTATGAAGGAGACTGGCTGGATACACTGGCGGATCGCCTGGAGAAATTATAGATTTCATTGACTTTAAATAGAAAAAGAGATAGAGGATGTTACAAAACATATCGTTTCAATCCGTTGCGGGAGATAGATGGAAGAACCCGCCATGGTGGGAGCTGATTGTTTTATAACATCCTCTATTATTCATGACAGAAGAAAGTTCACAAAGAGTACTTTCTTTAGTGTTGTTTTCGAAAGTTATTGCTTTAGTACCTCGGGAAAGCCGGCAGAATAATGCAGCTCGTAATCCGAGGTGATAAATACGGCATAAGTATTTGGAATACTTTCAATTAAGGCCAAACCATCCTTAAGACCGAGGGCGAAGCAGCTGGTACTGAGTCCATCACCATCAACTGATTTCTCGGACAGGATGGTAACGGAGATCAAACCGTTATCGTAAGGGTAGCCGGTATGTGGATTCAGAATATGATGATAGACCTTTCCATTCAGTTCAAAATAGCGTTCATATACTCCGGAGGATACAACAGATAAATCATTGATCTTCATCACCGCTGCAGTTTCATTCCGTTCGGCATATGGCTTTTGGATGCCCACTACA
>JAGFXQ010000043.1 GCA_017861355.1 Bacillota bacterium | reverse complement strand
TCCGTAATCTCCTGTGCTATTTTTATCGGAGCTGTCTTATATTGTTTTGCTGCTGCAAGAGCGCCATTACATTGATATTGGCATAAATCCGGACGATTGGAAAGAGTAACTACACCAAACTTCTCTTCATACCCTTTCTGAGCAAAGGCTTCCTTCACTTCCACAGTTATTAATTCGATGATTGTCTTCATAATTATACACGCCTTTCCTTCTCACAACATAATAAGGATTTTTCTTTATTACTTTATCATAGTTATTCCCGATTGTCATCATGTTAGATTAAAAAATTACTCATTTATTCCATTCTATAAGACTATCTTCGGTTTTTTCGAAAATCTCAAGAGTATATGGATTCTTACCATTTTTCTTTTTTCTTATCTATAAAATACATAATTATGTATTTTATACTGTTTTTTTTATCAAATGTGTTGTATATTAATAAGGAACACATTCTTATATGGGAATTCTGTATAAAATGTAATGGGGTTACATGTGACGGATTTTCTCTACATATGAGTGCTCGAAGCTTACTTTGGATTATGAAAGGGGAAATATCATGTTCGGGCTTTATTTTGGTCATTACTTGGTAGATAAGAATAAGATATCTCAATCACAATTTAACGACTTAATGCAACAGCATCACAAAATCAGGGCGAAATTAGGGTTTATCGCCGTATCAGAGAAATTACTGACAGCAAAGCAGTCAGAAGAAATCAATGAGATTCAGAAGAAAATGGATCGTCGCTTCGGTGACATCGCCATTGAAAAGGGATATCTTCTTCAAGAAGAGGTAACCTACCTTCTGAACCAGCAGGGAAATTCTTATTTACGATTTGTACAGCTCTTCACCGAACAAAATATCCTATCCATCGATGAGATTGAAACTTATCTCGAAGAATATAAGAAGGATAACAAATTTTCTAATGCAGAGATCGAAGCCTTAAAATCAGGTGATATCGATCGTATCATTCCGGTTTTTGTCAATGCAGATACTCCTTTTACCAATGAATGCATCAGCCTTGCCATCCGTAATGTAATTCGATTTATAAATAGTGAAGTTTTACTTCAGAAAGCGTTTACGGTCAATGACTACTCTTTTGATGGGCTTGCCTCCCAACAGATGATTGGTGACCATAAAATCTTTGTGGGCATTGCCGGAAAAGATAAGGCTTTACTTGAGATTGCCAGTCCTTTCGCAAAGGAACACTTTACGATACTGGATGAAGATGCCTTTGATTCCATATGTGAGTTTATCAATTGCACCAATGGTTTATTTGCATCCAAGCTTAGTCACGAAGACATACAGATCGATATGACTCCCCCGGAGTATTACACAAACCAGAGGCTTGTGTCTGCGGGTGATATTTATATCGTTCCTATAATTATCAATGGGGAACAGGCAGATATTGTAGTTGCTGTTAACGTAGAGGTAGGTATTAATTAGGAGGGTAGCTGGTATGGCAAAGATTCTTATTGTTGATGATTCGAAAACATCAAGAAAAATTCTAAGATCAATCTTAGAGCAAAATGGACATGAGATAATTGCTGAGGCAGTCAATGGGGAAGACGGTCTAAATAAGTTCAAGGAGGTACAACCAGATCTTACCACAATGGATATAACAATGCCGTTGATGGATGGACTGGAATCCTTACAGAAGATACGCGAATATGACAGAAAAGCCAAAGTAATTATGGTAACTGCTGCCGGTCAGAAAACCAAGATGGTAGATGCTATCAAATACGGGGCTTCAGAATTCCTTGCAAAACCCTATGAAGCTATTCAGATTATCGAAATTATTAATAAAGTCCTAGTGTGAATTTTCAAAGAGCATAAAATTCACACCTCAGTGTTTGCGCTTGTGTAGACAAAGTGTCAAAAGCACCTTCGGTGCTTTCCTGATACAATATATTGCTATTGCAAGCTTGCTTGCATATCAATATATTGTATTAGGAAGTGTACGCAGCACCTTTTGACACTTTTAATACTATGAAATAAAAAATCAGGTTACTTGGAGAAGCATCCGCTTCTCTAAGTAACCTTTTCTAATTCTTATTCAAATTGAAAGACGATGCTTTCCTTATGCCTTAATCGGCATGATGATTGCTGCAATAATATAAGCCAGAATACCAAATCCAGCTGCAAAAGAAAATACTACCCATAATAATCTTACAACAGTAGGATCAATATTAATATACTCTGCAAGTCCTCCGCATACACCACAAATCATTTTATTTGTGTTCGAACGATATAATCTTTTCTGTTCCATAATATAACCTCCTTCTATAATTTTATCATACCTTTTTTTTAGTTAAAATCAACAGAAATATTTCCAATTTCACAATTTAATAATAAATTATTTTCAGCACTTTCATTATTAATAACCCGATTCGTGATATTATGATAACTATTATTGTCTATATTCACATTTCCTATACTGGAACTGATGTCATAGGAATATTCGTCTTCTTCACCGTCCAATTCCATCTGAACACTTCCGACATTACAAGTCACGTCACTTTCACCGGTTACACTACCATTGATTGTAACATCACCGACACCACAATCTACTGATATATCTTTTACATTTACATTATTTAATATCATCTGACCGGCGCCGATGGTATAGTCCGATTTCTCTGTAATATCC
Organism: Bacillota bacterium; assembly: GCA_017861355.1. Classification (GTDB taxonomy): domain Bacteria; phylum Bacillota; class Clostridia; order Lachnospirales; family Lachnospiraceae; genus Mobilitalea. The sequence continues at coordinate 12,028 of JAGFXQ010000043.1, read as the reverse complement.
AGCTGTTGTGCAACCAAACGACCGGCTGCCACCTCGAATTTACCCTCTGTAGCACGGATTACATCTGCATTTACATCGCCGGCTTTCACAACCATGGAGATACGATCCGCTACATAATCCTTTGGTATCGTTATTGTAATTCTTGGAGTAAGGTCACCATTCCAATTGAAAATATTACCCATAGAGAAATGCATTCCCCAAAATTCATAATCATTATCACCCTCTTGGCGAATGATCCAGGTACCGTCTTCACTTACATAGGATTCAAATCCACTCTCCGGCAATCTGACTGCATCAATCGAGAATGTATCGCCTTCTACAATCTTCACCTCACCGTATTCTATCTCCATATCAAGGTTCTTAACTTCGCTATAGCTCTCCGCATAAGAAGCTGTAGGAATATCCTTAAGCGAAGCTCCGGAAGCGACTGCGATAATGCAGAGTGCTGCTCCGATACCGATTGCAACGAGTGCAATTCCTAACCACACTTTTACGAAAGTCTTCATGCTGCCATCACACTCCTATTCTTAAAAGGCAATCTGCAAAGATTTACAAAACCTTTGATCATTGCCGGTAATACAATCCTACAGAGTGCTGCACACGCCATAGTGAGAAGCATTCCGATACCAAATACTAATAATCCTGCGCCGACAAATGCCATTCCGATCAGAGGTGCACTCATCTGTACCAAGCCGGCGATAAATAAAGCAATACCTGCGCAGATCAACGCGATACCTGCTGCACCGAAGCCGAAGATCAAACCAATGATCATTGCAACTAAACCAATTGCAATTCCAATAATGGATAATGTAAAAGGAAGTCCTACCGTAAATGCTAAGATCAGGATTAGTATTACTACGCCTGTATTAGAGTTACGATTATGTGTTGCATTTTGATCCGAATTCTTTCCGGCATTTTGGTAGCTCTGATTGTAAGTCTTAGAGTTATTTGCATTCGAATTCTCTTCGCGTGTTTTCGCTGCTTCTACCACTTCCATTTGATTGTCTCTTGACATTGTGTCCTTATAACCATTCTCTGTGTAATATCCCCGGCTATTGCCTTCTGATGTATTCGAAGTAAGATCGGCCTTAATGATATCTGCCACTTGCTTCGGTGAGGCTAATTCCGTTATGATCTCCTGCTCATGATCTTCCCCTGCATCTTCGAAATAACCGCTATAATATCTGAGTGCCTCTTCTCTCTCTTCCAAAGGGATATCCAACAATAAGCTTTCGAGTTCGTTCATGAATTCTAGCTTTGTCATCTATTTCACTCCTTCAAATATAAAATTTATTTTCTTATAATAAGACTCCCACTCGTCTTTATATAACTTAAGTTGCGCCATACCTTTGTCAGTGATTTTGTAATATCTACGATTTCTTCCTGCGAATTCCAAATCATACACTGCTAAGCAATCATCCTTCTGAAGCCTTCTTAGCACCGGGTACAAGGTTGATTCCGATACTTCAACCGCCTGTCTTACATCCTGTGTAATCTTGTAGCCATAGGTTCCTTCCGGTTCCTGTGAAATGGCGGCTAGAACAATCGCATCGAGAAGCGCTGAACCGGTATTAAATACCATAGTCTCAACTCCTTTCTGAGTTTTCCAAAAATATAATATTGTTGAATTGATAATACTATATATTTATTGTTATTGTTGAATTGATAATACTATACATCATATAATATTATATGTCAATATTTATTTTTGGAAATATTTTTAAGACTTTACAATGGTATTTATTTTATTGATCGTCCTCGTATTTGTCTAAACTATGTCTCTTTACACCCTATATAACGTTTTAGCAGCTATAACCTCTTCAACTTTTTGAATCAAAGCCAGTTATTTCTATAGCATCATATTCATTATAATTTCTTTCCTCCCCTCGTGCATGAAATTCAGATTAAGAAATAATTAAGTCTATACAAAAAAAGGGGGGTTGACTTCAACACCCCTTTCTCACTGTTCTGATTTATTTGTATTATGCCTTCGGCAGGGTAACAGTAAAGGTACTCCCTTGCCCTAACTCGCTCTGAACTGTTATGTTGCCTCCGTGAGCATGCAGAATGGATTTTACAATCGTAAGTCCGATTCCTGAGCCTCCGGTCATTCGATTACGCGATTTATCAGCACGGTAAAACCGTTCGAAGATATAGGGAAGCTCATCCGCAGGTATTCCTGCTCCGGTATCCTGAATAGAAAAACCCACATTGTCCTTATTCTCGAAGAGTGCCACGGTTATGTTACAGCCCTCCTCCGAATATTTAATCGCATTGCTGAGCAGATTAACTACCACCTGTTTTATTCTGCTCAGGTCTGCCATGAGATAAGTATGTCCGCCTTGCACTGTTATCAACAGCTTCTTATTCATGCTTTCTGCCTCAAAGGTGCTGACTACCTGATCGATGATTGTCCTAAGATCAATCTCCTGCTTGTTCAGGTGCAGATTGTCTTTCTCCAGCTTAGCAAGACTCTCAAGATCCTTCACCAGTGTTCCGATCCGTACCACTTCGTCATAACAGCTTTGCAGTCTTTCTTCCGAAGGTTCCCAGATTCCTTCTGTCATAGCCTCAAGATAGGACTGTAGTATGGTAATCGGTGTACGAAGCTCATGAGCTACATCCTCTGTCAGCTGTTTACGAAGCTTTTCCATCGTCTCTAAGGATTCTGCCAGATGATTGATGGAGGTAATCAGCAGCTGCAGCTCGTCGGTATCACTTTTCTCCTCCAGCCTTGCTTCATATTTTCCATCTGCAATCTGTTTTGTCACCTCGACTGTATTCAGAATCGGACGACTAATTCGTTTCGCCAGCAGATGGCCTACCAGCAAAGAGACCACAAGAGACAACACACCGACACTAAGTAATATTATATTTAACGAATGTATAAACCGGAATTCATTCTCATTCAGAAAGAACGGGCCAAAATAACTGATGCTTACACTACCGATGACATTACCGTCTTGTGAAAGAGGTTGCGACACTGAGGTGAAGTCTCCGTTTAACTGGGGATACTGAATTCTCATTCTCTCCGATATCTCATCCATGATCTGATTGCAGAGCTTCATATCGTGAGCCTGCGCATCCCATAAGAGCATCCCGTCTTTATCATAGACCTTAATGATATAACCCTCATACAAGGAAAACATACCTATTGCATGGACATAGTCCATATTCCATTGGTCAGTGAAGGTCGAATATTGCTGACTGATACTGGAAGTAATGATCTGTGCCTTAAGTTCCTGCTGTTTACTGATATAATTCGTAAATTGCTTATTGATTAAGATATTCGATAAAAAGCTGATGATTCCGATTGTAAGTAGGACAATCACCAGGATGGTCGAGGAAAGTCTTGATTTTATACTCTGTCTCAACTATTCACCCCCAAACTTATAACCCACTCCATGGATTGTCTTGACATAACATGGGTTCTTTGGGTCTTGTTCAATCTTCTGTCTAAGGTTCTTGATGTGGCTGTCGATTGTTCTATCAAAGCCTTCAAACTCATCACCAAAAGCAGAAGCAATCAATTCATCCCGGGTAAACACCTTATTTGGGTATCTGCTCAGTGTAGCCAGAAGCCGATACTCATTCGGAGTAAGCTTCACCTCATTCTCACCTTTTTGAACCCGATAGCTCTCATAATCAATGGTCAGTGCCCCATCCTGGAACGTCTTTCTGGTCAACAGTGAAGATGGATTGTCCACGGATCTTCGTAGAACCGCTTCCATTCTGGCATGAAGTGCTTTTAGACTAAAGGGTTTCATGATGTAATCATCTGCCCCGATACCAAGTCCCTCGAGCATATCAGCTTCATCCGATTTGGCGGTCAACATGATAATCGGAACCCTGGATTTCTTTCGAATACTCTTGCATACCTCTTCTCCGGATAATTCGGGCAACATCAGATCCAGAAGCACCATTCCGATCTCTTCCCGTTCAAAGACTTCCAATGCTTTTTTTCCATTTCCCGCATGCAACACAGTAAAGCCCTTACTTTCCAGAAAGGACTTTACTACTTCCGCTATTTTTTCTTCATCTTCCACTACTAATATCTTCTTTACAAAGTTATTCATCAAATATTAGCTCTCCAAATCAAAGGGTTTTAAGAATTTATCTACTTGTATTTTCTTTCCATTGTCATCCATCGTCTCTACCTTGGCAAACACCCAGCTTTCCAGTTTTGCCGGATTGACACCCGCATCCAGGAACGGCTGCGGATTAAGAACAAATACGATATCCTTATCATTCGTCTTCATATCCTTTGCCCATTCGAACATATTTCCATTACCAAGCTTTACTCCATAATGATCCAAAGCTGCATGGTATGAGATGTTGTCACGATAATGCTTCACCAGCTTCTTGTAAGAATCCAAAGGGGAAGCTTCACCGACATAAGTGATGTTCTCATCCCCGAGATCGGTTCCGACAATAATTTTATCACCGACAACCATGCCTTCCGGAAGTTTGGTTATGTCTAGTCCTGCATCAATAAACGGTTGTGCATCCACCTCAAGATAAGCGTCTGTCGTTGTCTTACTAAAATCTTTGCTCCATAGAAAACGTGTTTCCTTATCCGGAGACGTGATAGACCAACCCTCGAAGGTGTCATCCAACGCAACCTTTGATTTCATTACATTGAGCACTTCATCAAAGGATTTTTCGGACTGGTCTCCTATTACATCAAGCTTATCACAGGCGGTTAATCCTAACAAGGAAATAATTATAAATAGTACCAAGAAACTTTTCTTCATTTTGCCCCCTTCTTTCTAATTATTATTTATAAGCTTTAAAGCCTTTTAATCTTAATGCGTTAGATACGACGGAAACGGAGCTGAAGGCCATCGCTGCTGCTGCAAAAATCGGGTTAAGTAATGGACCACCTAACAGATGCAGAATTCCGGCTGCGATTGGAATACCGGCAACATTATACCCAAATGCCCAGAACAGATTCTGCTTAATATTTCGGATTGTACTCTTACTTAAATGAATTGCTGTCGGAACATCCATCAGATCACTCTTCATTAATACTATATCCGCTGATTCCATGGCTACGTCCGTACCGGAACCGATCGCGATACCGATATCTGCCTGTACTAATGCAGGTGCATCATTGATTCCGTCACCTACCATGCAGACCTTCTTGCCCTCTGCCTGTAGCTTCTTCACTTCGTTCGATTTATCCTGCGGCAGAACCTCCGCAAGAACACGATCGATGCCCACCTGTTTTGCGATTGCTTCTGCTGTCTTACGATTATCACCGGTAATCATTGCAACTTCGATTCCCATACTCTGGAGCTTCTTAATTGCCTTTGCACTGCTTCCCTTTACTACATCTGCAACGGCAATCATTCCTGATAGTCTGCTATTGATTGCAACATACATCGGAGTCTTACCTTCCTTCGCAAGTAGGTCGGATTTATCCTTCAGCTCATCCAAAGAGATGTTTCTCTGATCCATAAGCTTCTTATTGCCAATCAATACTTTGGTTTTATCAATGACAACCTCAATTCCATGTCCCGGAATAGCCTCAAAAGCTTCTACCGGAAGGAACTCAAGGTTCTCCTTCTGCGCGCCTCTCACAATTGCTTCACCAAGTGGGTGTTCAGAGCCTTTCTCGCCGGAGGCTGCTAGGCTGAGTAACCTTTCCCGCTTGATCCCTTCAATTGTAATAATATCAGTAACCTCCGGTTTGCCCTCAGTAATGGTACCGGTCTTATCGAAAACAATCGTTGTAATCCTGTGTGCTGTCTCTAAGGCCTCTCCGCCTTTGATTAATATGCCATTCTCCGCACCCTTTCCGGTGCCGACCATAATTGCCGTCGGGGTTGCCAGACCCAGAGCACAAGGACAAGCTATTACCAGAACTGAGATGAATATCGTCAAGGAGAAGGCCAGTGATTGTCCGGTTAAGAACCAAGCCAAGAAGGCAATCAGAGCAAGGGCACAAACCACAGGAACAAAGTAACCGGATACAATATCCGCCATCTTAGCAATCGGTGCCTTAGATCCCTGAGCATCCTCTACCAGCTTAATAATCTGTGCTAGAGCAGTGTCGGAGCCAACCTTGGTAGCTTTGAACCGGATCATACCGTTCTTATTGATGCTGGCAGCAAATACTTTATCGCCGATCTTTTTATCTACCGGCATACTCTCACCGGTTAACATTGCCTCATCGATGCTGGTATTACCTTCTAATACAACACCATCCACCGGAATTTTCTCTCCGGGTCTTACCAGAATGACATCACCGATCTCAACATCCTCGATCGGTAGCTCGATCTCTTTACCATTTGTGATGACGGTAGCTGTCTTTGGAGCAAGTCCCATCAGTTTCTTGATGGCTTCGGAGGTTTTTCCCTTGGATACCGCTTCCAGTGATTTACCAAGAAGGATTAATGCAATAATAACACCCGCTGTCTCATAATAGAGCTTTTCGACTGCTGCAAAATCACCTTGAATGATCCGATAGGTATTATATAAACTGAAGATTATTGCAGAGGAAGTACCGATTGCTACCAGTGAATCCATGTTGGGACTGCGCTGAATGAGTGCTTTAAAACCAACCGTATAGAAACGATAGCCTGCAATGATCACCGGAATCACTAAACTAATCTGCAGAAGAGCAAAACGTAACGGATAGATCATCGGATTAAGTGCCTTTGGAATCGGGAACGGCCACCAGGATACCATTGGAACCATTGCAAAATATAAAAGTGGAATTCCGAAGACGGTCGCAATCACGAATTTCGTCCATAAGGTTTTGATCTCCTTTTGCTTACGGATCTTATCCTCATCTGCTGCATTCTTATCGGATGACAGCACCTGATAGCCTGTCTTGATAACACAATCTTTGATTGCAGAGATACGGATAATCTGTGGATCGTATTCCAGTGTAGCCTTTTCGGTTGCCAAATTAACAGAAACCATGCTGATACCTTCTAGCTTTGCGATCGCTTTCTCAACTCTTTGTGAACAAGCAGCACAGGTCATGCCACCAATCTTAATTGTTTCCTTGTTCATAATATATTCTCAACCTTTCCTCGTTTTTTATCCTAGTTAGAATTCATCTATTGTGGCAGAAATTACTATTTCCCATTGCTCCAATTTTCAAAAATTACGGTAGCCTGAGTCAGAAAATCCTTTGATATTGTTATTGTTTCATTATCAACTGTCTTATATTCCGATGTAATCGGTACCGGATTACAACCGCCTTTGGTCACTTCAACATCATCCATTCCAAAACGATTTCCGCAATTCTGACAGACCAGTTGATTTCCTTCCTGCTTATAATAACCTTTGCCTGAGCTGTAACAAACCTGGCAGGTATTGAATGCTGTTCGGATCGTTCCATCGCTTGCCTTCACAGCAATCACTTCCAGATCTGTTCCATTAATTACTGCGGGATAAAAGGCCGGATTCTCGGTCACACTCGCTACCGGAATAACTATGTCACTGTCTTTTGCAACAGCGATCTCATTCGAGCTCTGTGCTCCTTCTTTCTTTGAGCCGGTAATTTTATCAACCCCGTATGCTGCCAATACTGCAATAATAGCCACTACTGCAATAAATGCTATTCTTTTATAATTGAAGCTGCTGTTTTTATTCATTTTCCTAATCCCTTTCGCTATTTGATTTTTTATGTTTATGAGGATACCTTTTCTCACAATAGTAATTGATCTGGCTGTTAATTAGTGACACGAAGGTGCCCCACCTTGGAAGTTATTCGGATTTGCGGACGGCTTATACTGTGAAACCTCCTGTTTGATTGCCTCGACATCAATGTTATTGATATCCTCTACCACCTTGACATAGCCATAATAAGCGCTGTCTTCGGTGAAAAAGTCAAAGTCCTGGTCCGGATAGAAGTTAATCTTATTTTCCTCCGGTTGAACATCAAGCTGTGCGCTATAGTAGGGAAATAAAATACTGTTCTTTTTCTTCTCTTGCTTTCCGTTTATAACCCATTGAGTATCAAGTCCCTTCTGCACAACTACCACTGCCGGAGTAAAACCATCATCTCCAAGCGTTATCTGGACTGTCTGAACTCCATCCTTCACCTTTGCGATAGCAAGCTCCTTTGTTGGTATCGTTACATCAAGGATATTATTATAATTCGGAATTTGAGTACTTCCAGAAGCTGTACCATTTCCTGCTCCTGTACCGGCACCTGCACCTGCACCGTTAACTGCTCCTGCTCCGCCTGTACCACAGCAGCCACCGCCGCTCGCAACACCGGAATTCGTATCAGCCGAGTTCTTCAGATCTGCATCTGAGATAGAATTAATATCATCCACAACAGTAATCTTGCTTCGGATCATTCCCATCCAACAGCTGTAAGGGATTACTCCACTTTCTTCAGGAGTAAATTCGATTACATTTGCTCCGGTTGCAAGATCCTTTTGTATATTATACTTCGGAACCACAATGCTCTTATTGCAGCCATTAATATCACCGTCTTCCGCCTGAATGGTCCATTTTACGGGTATTCCCTTCTGAACAATGATGGGCTCATAACGACCAGAGGATAATCCGGTGGTCACCACCTGTACTCCATTCTCTATTTTAGCGATGTTGGCTGTTTCCGCCTGCGCCTGACCGGTTCCAACCGGGAGCGAAGGAATAGTAATACCCGCCAAACTGATCCCGTTACTAAACATAAACATTCCGAGAACCACAACGAGTACTGCACTTGCCTTCATCAGTTTACCTGAGAATTTCTTATTCATCAGGGAACTGAGTGCTCCGAAGAGGAACATCAAGGGGAAGGTTCCGACACTGAAGAGGAACATGGATATGGCTCCCTTAATCGGGCTTCCGGTGGATAATGCATAAAGCTGCATCGCCTGTAACGGTCCGCAAGGCATTAAGCCGTTCAGAATTCCGATATATAACGGGCTGCTGTTAATTTTCTTGGCATAGATTGTCTTTGCAAATATCTTTGGCATTCTTGGATTGAATTTACGAAGCCCGGGAAAGATGTTCAACATGTTCAGTCCCATAATAACCATGAACACACCCGCTAACAACTGAACCAACCCTTTCATGGTACCAGAAAAGCTTACGACGGAACCAATACCTCCGACAATTCCTCCGATTACGGTATAGGAGATCACTCTTCCGAAGTTATACAGAAGACTCGGCTGAATCATCTCGAATCTTCCAAGTTTATGCTCCACTAACTGTTTCTTTGGTACACATTGTGAGAGACAGATACCTCCGCACATTGCAACGCAGTGGACTGATGTTAATAGTCCGATTACGAATAACATTCCATAACCCATTCCTTCTTTTGCAATCGGAAAGGAATTAAAGATATTCAGTAACCCAAATCGATTTGCAATCATGTAGACAGCAAACATAATGATGAGTACTGCAACAAGATTGGTATAGTCCGTCTTCTGGGGATTTGGCATTGTCCTAGTCCCACGCTTTGTTTCTCCGATTACTTCCTGTTGATTTGAGATCGAATTCTCTTTGTTCACATAATAATCTGATTTTTCAAGTACGCGTTCCAATTCAGACAGATTTACTACACTTTCATCATAAGTTATCACTGCTGTTCCTGAGGAATAGCTGGCTTTTACCTGCTGTACTCCGGGAACCCGCGATAATTCCTGCTCAATAATGTTCTCACAGTTGACACAGGTCATGTTACGAATTCGTAAGGTTATTGTAATCACATTTGAAGACATAGGTCTCCTCCTTCTATAAGGCTTTTCATTCACAATTGTTCATCTGAGCTCTGATCACACTCTTCTAAGTGTCATTGCTCTATCTGATAACAATATACCAATCAAATATGTAGATATTATGGAGATATCATCACATAAAAAAACTGCCATAAGTGCGACGCTCACTGAGAGCGTTTCACTTATGGCAGCTACTTATTTATTTACTATAGGAAAACTGGTGTTTCACAACCTTTTTACAATATTTTACCAGATACCCTGAGCCATCATAGCTGTTGATACCTTTTCAAAGCCTGCAATATTAGCACCTACAACATAATTACCTTCTGCGTTGTACTTCTTAGCTGCAGTATCCATGTTATGGAAGATATTAACCATGATCTGCTTCAGCTTAGCGTCAACCTCTTCGAAGGTCCAGCTTAATCTCTCGCTGTTCTGGGTCATTTCTAATGCGGAGGTAGCAACACCACCAGCATTTGCAGCTTTACCAGGTGCAAATAATACTTTATTTGCTAATAAGTATTGGGTAGCCTCTAACGTTGTAGGCATGTTTGCGCCTTCAGCAACTGCGAAGCAGCCATTTGCCACGAGAACCTTAGCATCCTCAATAAGAAGCTCGTTCTGAGTTGCACAAGGAAGAGCAACATCACATTTTACAGTCCATACGCCTCTACCCTCATGATATTCGGAGTTCGGTCTATAGTTCTTGTATTCGGTCAATCTTGCACGTTTTACTTCTTTGATTTCCTGAAGAGCAGCAACATCAATGCCTTCCGGATCATATACCCAGCCGTTAGAATCGCTGCAGGTTACACACTTAGCGCCTAATTGATGAGCTTTCTGGATTGCATAGATAGCAACATTACCGGAACCGGATACGGTACAAACCTTACCCTTGATATCCTTGCCATTGCATTTTAACATTTCTTCAACTAAGTATAATAAACCATAGCCAGTAGCTTCGGTTCTAGCTAAGGAACCGCCAAAGGTTAATCCCTTACCGGTTAATACGCCTTCATAGGAGCCTGTAATCTTCTTGAATTGGCCAAACATATAACCAATTTCTCTTCCACCGGTTCCGATGTCGCCTGCAGGTACGTCAACATCAGCACCAATATATTTGTAGAGTTCCGTGATGAAGCTGGTACAGAAAGCTAATACTTCTCTGTCTGATTTGCCCTTAGGATCAAAGTCAGAACCACCCTTACCACCACCAATGGGAAGTCCGGTTAATGAATTCTTGAATATCTGCTCGAAGCCTAAGAATTTGATAATACCAATGTTTACAGAAGGATGTAAACGTAAACCACCTTTGTAAGGTCCAATGCTGTTATTGAACTGTACGCGGTAACCGGTGTTAACCTGAACCTTGCCGCTGTCATCAACCCACGGTACTCTGAATTTAATCTGTCTGTCGGGCTCTACAAGTCTCTCAAGAAGACCTTCTCTTCTGAATTTCTCCTCGTTAGCATCAACAACTGCTCTTAAAGACTCTAATACTTCTTTGACTGCCTGATGAAACTCAGGTTCTGCGGGGTTCTTCTTAACCACCAATTCAATTACTTCATCAACGTATCCCATGTTTTAATCTCCTTTGATTAAAATATTATTAAATTGTCTTGCAATACGATCAGGCGATAACCTGTGTCATTATTACGCCTTGTATGCTTCAAAAGTTTAAGCTTTCAAATACCGGATACAGTAAAAAAGGCGCATAAAAATAAACAAACGCGCCTTTGTATTTGCTTGTTTCATTATAGCACTTTTTCACTTTAATGCAATAGAATATAAATAATTATTCACCTTTCTCTTATAATAAATTTTCATACGATCTATGCTCTAGAGTTATAATACTTCCGGCTTATTATATATTTTCACTTGTAAAGGAATTCTATTCATTCGAGTGGCGAATACTGAGCAGAGAAACAAAAGAGCTTTGACTACACAATCCCTTGATTTCCAGAAAATTGTGTTCTTTTTCCGGCTAATATGTTATAATTCTGGATTATGGGAAAAGACATACAAACTTCATTCCTATCAAAAAGGAGCATGACTAAATATGGCATTTGATGGCGTTGTTATCGCTAATATTATAGATGAATTACGAAGAAACCTTCTGGGAGGAAGAATCAATAAGATCGCCCAGCCGGAAAAGGATGAATTAATCCTTACAATAAAGGGATCGGAACGCGGTCAATTCCGACTGTTATTATCTGCGGGAGCCGGACTTCCCCTGATCTATCTTACTGAGAACAATAAGCCAAGCCCGATGACCGCACCTAATTTCTGTATGTTGCTACGCAAGCATCTCAACGGCGCGAGAATCCTTGATATCT
>JAGFXQ010000042.1 GCA_017861355.1 Bacillota bacterium | reverse complement strand
CTTTACCAGAAGGGTATTTGGTTACAACAATCAGATATCTATCAGCTTGGATTGAATTTATCCTCTGACAAAGCTACCAAGGTTACTGTGGCACTTACGAACCTGGATGGGTCCAAGGTATATGTGAAACAGGTTCTTGATATAACAGAAGCCTCTACCAGAAAAGACTATTCGGTGAATTTCGCTATGACCAAAGGAATAACCGATAAAGAAGCAGTATTTTCTCTTACTTTTGAGAATGGAACTACTGTGTCCGTGGATAATATCCGATTGATTCGAACCACCAATAATAATGTGACGCTTGATTATAGTGGCATTAATTTGGAGCCGATTAAGACGGATGCATCCGAATGGGTGAACAACCTGAATACAAGTGTAGTTACTCCTGCGGCAAATATTGACGGAGTAATTACAAGTCAGACGGTCACGAATTCACTGAATTATATGAGTATGCTGTATATTCCGGTATCCGTTAAGAAAGGCATTACCTATCATCTTAGTTTTCAAGCGAAATCGCAATATGATAATTCCGCTTTGGTAAATATCCAAGAGGATAATAGTTGGGCGGTAACACTGGAACAGACTTTGAACCTGAAGGCCGAAACCTGGCAGGAGTTTAATTATACCATTAATTCAACTCTTACAAACGGCAGTAATCCGATTTTGCTTAAATTCTTACTGTCCGGACCAAGTATGGTACCTGGTACCTTTATGGTTAAGAATGTATCTATGAAGGCAGAAGTTCAGGAAGGTGCCATGGATGCACCGACTGACACTATCATAACCAGTAATGCTCCGATTAGGGGTAAAGAATATGTGATTGAACTGAAAGACGGCGACTATAAGACAAAGTTCCTTGACTGTGTTGAGAAATCCGCCCGTAAAGCCCTGATTATGGTGAATGGTGCTGCTTTACCTGACGGGTCTGTGAAAGATGGTAAGATTGTTATTCCTGCATCCACCATCGGAACCGGAGCTTACAAGATTGAACTGGCATTAGACGGATACAACAACATAGTACTTGCCGGAACTGTTCTTGATGACAGTAGTCAGGGAGGTAACAACAATTCCGATGATAGTGACACACCGGAGGCTAAACCCCCAGTTGAGGAAGTTAAGATCAAGGAACCGGCCGTAGTACCTTTTGGGGGAGATAAGAGAGCGACTGGGTTCGCAGTTACGACAGCAAGTGTCCAAGATGGCAATATGGCGGTTGCAGAAGTAGCATTGGATCAGGTAATGAGTGCAATCACTGATGCTAATAATGCTGCGAAGAAACAAAAGGGCAAGATTGCTACCGTGGAGATCCGTGTCGAAGCTCCGGCTACAGCAAATTCGGTTGAGACCAGCATACCCAGTGAAGCATTGAAGAAGGCGGAGGAGAATAAGATCGGAGTTCTTACCGTATCAACTCCGGTAGCCTCCATCAGTTTTGACGCCAAAGATCTTTCTACCCTGTCCGGCACATCCGGAGCTGATTTAGTAGTTACGGCTGCCAGAGTAGAAGAAGCCAATCTTTCAAAAGAAGCTCAGCAGCTGGTCGGTGACAGGCCGGTGTTCAGTTTCCTTGTTAAGAATGGTAGTCAGACCATATCTCAGTTTAAAAAGGATGTTACTGTAACAGTACCTTATACTCCGGGTAAAGGAGAGGATACGAATGCGCTTGTGATTTATTACATCAATGACAAGGGAGAAGCAGTAACCGTACGCAATTGTGTATATCATCCGGAGACGGGCACAATCAGCTTTAATACAAATCATTTTTCAACCTATGCCATAGGTTACAATAAGGTAAGCTTCAAGGATGTGCCTTCCGATGCCAGTTATAGTAAGGCAGTTGGCTTTGTCGCTGCAAGAGGAATTATGGCAGGTACCGACAAGGGAACGTTTAGCCCGAAAGCAAAGGTAACCCGTGGAGAGTTTCTGGTTATGCTGATGAAGGCTTATGACATTGCACCGGATAAGAAGCCGAAGAATAACTTTGCAGATGCGGGAAGTACAACTTATGCCGGCTACCTGTCGGCTGCAAAGAGGCTTGGCTTATGCGGCAAGGTAAGTGACAATAAATTCAAACCGGAAAATGAGATTACCAGACAAGAGATGGCTGTCCTGGCATACAATGCACTGAAGGCAATCGATGCATTACCACAGGGAGAAACAGGGAAAGAACTGTCTACCTACGGCGATGCAAAACAGGTATCTTCGTCATCGAAGAAGGCGGTAACTCTGATGACCAAGACCGGTATCATGGGAGGAAGCGGTAAGAAGCTCTCCCCGAAGACCGCAGTTACCAGATCAGAGTCAGCTCAGGTGATCTATAATCTTTTAACGAAATAATCTGATCAATAACGAATCGGATTGTTTTAGTGGAAAAATGATATTTTAAATATGAGACTGTCGCAAAATATATAAAACAGGAAGATGGATCAGTTCTCCATAATACACTGTTTGCCGAAAAGATATCTGTCCGGCAAACAGTGTGTATGGGGAGCTGATCCATTTAATTTCCGAGGATAAACCTTAATGCGACTGCTCTCTTATATTCTCGGTGGTTATCCTTAATTATCACGAATCGGTGTCATGATATTAAAATTCGGATCGATCCGATCCAACAGTGATAGAAAAACATTCCATTGATCGATATCTCCCTCTATGATAATTCTTGAAGTATCTGGCGATTCATTACTTGTAACCAATTCATATAACACTTCTTTAGGCATGGTAACGGTGACAGCAGCAGTCTCAGAAAGCTTATCAGATAAATATCGGAATACCCCTCGCTTTACCTCTGTTGTTGCTTTTTCATTTCTTTCTGTAATAATGAAATTAATCTTATAATTAAGCTCCCCTGCTTTTAATCCATCGATTCGGATACTGAGTAAATATAAGATATTTCCCAGAGGGATATTTTCTAATACATCATAAGAAATAAAAGCTTCATTGATTGGGATAACACCGTACCGTAGTTCCTGAGCTCCCATCAAATATTCATTTCTCCAGATTCCTGATTCTGCAACATAACCTAATTGTTCCAGTGCATCGGCACAAAGCAGCTTTGCTTCCTTATGATCCGGGTTGGCAAATATAACGTGTTTCGTAATTTCTGCAACCCATTGATATTCTCCACCTTCGAACGATTTCCTGGCTTTCTCTAATACACGTTCTTCGCCACCCATATACTCCACATACTTTTTTGCGGCTTCCTGGGGAAGTAATTTATTGAGATTCACTGGATTGCCGTTATACCAACCAAGATATCGCTGATAGACTGCTTTGGCGTTATGGATGACCGTTCCGTAGAATTCACTATTATACCATTCTTCAGAAAGGCTAGCCGGGAGCTTAACCATTCTTCCGACCTCTTCCAACGTGTATCCTTTATTAATTAATCTCAAGGTTTGGTCATTGATATATTGATATACATCTCTTTGCTTCTCGAGATAATCAATACAATCTTGATTACCAAAACGTGGCCAATTGTGGACACCAAATACCGTTGTTAGGGTATCACCCCACAGATCGATTGCATTCTGAATACTCTTTGCCCAAGCTGCAGCATCTCTGACCTTTGCACCTCGTAACGTCAATAAATTATGAAGTGTAGCATTACAATCCTCTGCGATGCATAAGGAAAGCTCCCCCGGTATGTATACAAACATTTCGGAAGGTGCTTCCGTATCTAAGGCTAGAAGAAATTCAAAATCAATCCCATCTATCACTTTTACTGTGTGTGCTTCTGTTATTTCCTGGACATTTCGAGAGAAGGTAACTGTTCCGATCGATTGTGTTTTCCCAATCCCATCGTCGATCTGCCCCTTCGGATCGCGGAATAATTCTACACCAAATTGATATATTCCACGTCGTGACATTGCAATACCGGCAGTTACATTTTCCTCGATCACATGATCAGTAAAATTAACAGGGACATAGATCATAGCATCTTCATCAGCAAAATGATCGATCACAGCTGAGATTCCACCATAATGGTCCTCGTGTGAATGGGTAATAATAACTGCATGGATGGGAAATTCGCCAAAATAGCGATTAACAAATTGAATCGCTGCTTCAGCAGTTTCTTTGGTACTTAAACAATCAATAATAATCCAGCCGGTATTTCCTCTGATGAAGGTCATATTAGCGAGATCTAAACCGCGGATTTGATAGATGTTATCAGTGACCATAAATAATCCAGCATTTAGATTCAAGTTTCCTTGTGCCCATAGCTTTGGATTTACTGTGTATGGTATCCAATGATCATGAAGAAAGGAGTAACTCCTTAAATCCCATACAGGAACGATCTGATTTCCCCCCCGAATGACAGACATACTTGCATCTGCAAGCATTCCTGCTTTAGCAAAATGACTTTCCAGGTTTATTTTACTCGGTATCATATTCTCATAAACAGTTGTATTCTCTTGAACCGTTTCATGGGTTGCATCTTTTCTTAAACCTCGGTTGGTATGCATATTCCGTTCATTGTTCCATTGCATTTGAAGCTTCGCCTACATTTAGGTATTTTACATTATTTTATGCAATTTACGCATTGAAGTGATTCCATCCCACATTTTGTGGCCCTTTCTGCAGATGCGAAAAAATATTTAGAAGATGTATTGACAACATCGCTACTGCGTGATACTATATAGCGGTAGTAAGTAATACAGAATATCAGTGATACTAAATAGTGAAGAGGTGATTTGATTGGAAAATATCACAGAGATGTTAAAGGGTGTACTGGAAGGCTGCGTCCTTGAGATTATCAGCCACGAGGAAATCTACGGTTACGAGATCACGAAGCGGCTGAATGCCCTCGGATTTTCGGATGTTGTGGATGGGACTGTTTATACTATATTGGTGCGACTAGAGAAAAATAAACTTGTGGACATTGAGAAAAAGCCATCCGATATGGGACCGCCACGAAAGTTTTTCTCACTCAATGAAACGGGTCGCGAGGAACTGCGGTGTTTCTGGGAGAGATGGGAATTTGTATCATCAAAAATCGATGAGTTAAAGGAGAGGTAATTATGAATTTCTGGGATAAAGTTACAGGAAGTGATATTACGAATGAATATAAGGCTTTTGAAAAACGAGCTAAAAAGCTTCCGGTTGATTATCAAGTTGCTTGGGAGAAAATCAAGGCTAATCTTTGGCCTCACTCCGATTTCACCGGGCGCAACCTCATGCCTATTCTTGACGGCGTGCTTGGATTACTCGAGGAGACGGCGACGGATGGTCAGAGTGTTCAAGAGGTTCTGGGTGATGACATCACCGGCTTTTGTCTGGCGCTGGTCGGCGAAGAAGGAGCTAAGAATTATCGAGATAAATGGCGTGAGCAACTCAACAATAATATTGCCAGAAAATTAGGCAAATAGAATTTAACCAAGAAGTATTTAACCAAGAAGAAAG
This sequence comes from Bacillota bacterium, assembly GCA_017861355.1. Taxonomy (GTDB): domain Bacteria; phylum Bacillota; class Clostridia; order Lachnospirales; family Lachnospiraceae; genus Mobilitalea. The sequence continues at coordinate 13,841 of JAGFXQ010000042.1, read as the reverse complement.
GAAAGGTAATTAATATGACAATACAAAATATCATCGAAGGCAAGAAAGAATGGAAAGCGCATATGGCACGTGTGAATGCTCTTCCGCAGGATTATCAGATTGTTTATAAAGAGATTCAAAAATATCTCTTCAAAGTCGGTCCGGTGGAATTAACGGAAGGGACTGGGTTACTCACTGGGATTGTCGATCTTTTTGAAGAGGGTGCAGCCTCTGACAAAGGCGTGCTCGCAGTTACGGGCAAAGATGTAGCAGCTTTCTGTGATGATCTAATCAAGGATTCAAAAACCTATGCTGACCTTTATCAAGAATCGGCTAATCAGGATGTGAATAAGGCCATGAAAAAGTTTACGGATAAAATTAAGTAAGGGTGCAAAATGGGTGGTAAGCATGGACATTCTCCGGGAAAGGGGTGGTCGAATGTGTAATGACGAGTGGATACTATGCCCGGTCTGTGGTAACAAAACAAGGATCAAAATTCGTGATGATACGGTAATTGAGAACTTCCCACTGTTTTGTCCCAAGTGTAGGCAAGAAACAATAATTAATGTAATAAGAAGAATAGTATCAGTTATCAAAGAGCCAGACGCAAAGACGCAGAGCCGATAACATGTGAGTGAAATCACTGTTGTCGGCTCTTTCTTTATAGTTACTGCGTAAGCTGTAATGAATTGAAATTGATCGGTGTAAGGCTACAATATTATAAAGGAGGAAAAGAAATGACAAAAAATATCATACAGATTAAAGGAGTAAAGAAAGCTTACAAAGAGGTAGAAGTGTTGAAAGGTGTAGATTTTGAAGTAGAGCAGGGAGGTATCTTTGCATTACTGGGTTCCAATGGATCAGGAAAAACAACAATGATTCGAATTATGGCGACCTTACTGAAGGCAGATTCCGGAAGCGTTGTGGTCCATGGTTTTGATGTAAAGAAAAACCCGGGAGATATTCGTGGATGTATCAGTCTTACCGGTCAATTCGCTGCGATTGATGAAATCTTGACCGGTCGTGAGAATCTGATCATGATAGCAAAGCTTAGACATCTTAAAAATCCAAATCAGGTTGCAGATGACTTAATTCGTCGCTTTCATATGTCAGAAGCAGCAGATCGCAGAGTTGGGACTTACTCCGGAGGTATGAAGAGAAGAATTGATATCGCAATGAGTCTTGTGGGAAATCCAAAGATTATTTTCCTGGATGAGCCAACCACCGGTCTTGATCCGGAAGCACGATTAGAAGTATGGAAGATAGTCAAAGAGCTGACAGCTGCAGGAACAACGGTATTCTTAACAACTCAATATTTGGATGAAGCAGAACAGCTCGCAGATAAAATCGCGATTCTCCATGGAGGTAAAATAATAGCGTTAGATTCACTCGAGGGATTGAAAAAATTATTCCCGGCAACAAAAGTGGAATATGTTGAGAAACAGCCTACCTTAGAAGAAATATTCCTAACAATCATCGGTAAAAAGGAGGAAAAATAAATGGGATCTGCTAAGTATTATTTGAATGATATGAGTGTTATGTTTGGACGTTCTATGCGTCACATTTTTAGAAGCCTGGATACAATTCTTACCGTTTGTATCACACCAATTGCAATGATGCTGTTATTCGTTTATGTATTTGGAGGGGCAATCGAGACGGGTACAGAGAATTATGTTAACTATCTTTTACCCGGTATCCTGCTAATGGCGATTGGTAGTGGGATAGCATATGTATCTTACCGTCTGTTTTTAGATAAACAGAGAGGTATCTTCGAACGTTTTCACTCTATGCCGATCGCTAGGTCTACTGTATTATGGGGGCATGTATTAACCTCACTAATCTCGAATGGAATCTCTGTCGTTGTGATTATTCTTGTTGCATTACTCATGGGCTTTCGTTCATCGGCCGGAGTATTAGAATGGTTGATGGTATTTGGAATTCTTGGAATATTTACACTCGCACTGACCTGGATAGCAGTAATAGCGGGACTTGCTGCGAAAACACCGGATGGTGCCGGCGCTTTCTCATATCCTATCATCTTTTTACCTTTTATCAGTTCTGCCTTTGTACCTACCGATACGATGCCATCTGTAGTTCGAGCTTTTGCAGAAAATCAGCCGGTAACGCCTATCGTTGAAGCGCTTCGTAATATATTAACTAGCCAACCGGTAGGTAATGATATCTGGGTTGCCCTGGCTTGGTGTGTAGCAATAACAATGGTTGCATATTTCTTTGCAATGAAGAGCTATAAGAAAATATAAACAGTACTTATGTTAAGTGTTGTTAACCACCAATGATATCTGTATCATCTTTAATTATCAATGATTAATAAAATCAAAAAGGTGTCCTGTGAAGGGCACCTTTTATTTAAATTTTACCTATAAAAACACTTGACAATAAGTGAACGATCATTTATTATATGAGCAACCCGTTTATTATAACTAAGAAATTAGGTGGCATAAGTGAGAAAAAAGGATATTGAAAAACAAAACTGTATCAAAAACTCAGTCGTGCAACTAATGCTTGAGGAAGGTTTCCAAGGTACTTCTATTGCAAAGATAGCAAAGGCTGCCGGAGTATCTCCAGCGACGGTTTATATCTATTATGAAAATAAAGAGGCTATGCTTCGAGAAATATATAAAGAATATGCAGAAAATACATTTCAATATATGCTCGAGAATTTGTCCCCTGATATGCGTGGGGAGGAGATAATATCAGAATTAATCCGACGATATTATTTGTTCATAATTGATAATAAAGAAGTATTTCATTTTACCGAACAATACAGCTCATGTCCGATTCTTAAGAGTAATTGTGGTTCGATGAGAGGACCGGCAAATTTAAATCAGCTACTGACAGACTTAAAGAATAAGCAGATCATTCATAATTATAGTAATGATAATATATATGCAATTCTGTTTTCGCCTGTTAAATCGATTGCGATTAAAAGCTATGATACAGAAAGCGTCGCAGCAGAGCGTTTGGATGAGTTGGTTTTCATGTTACAAAAGCTACTTTTGAAAGAATGATTGGAGAAAAAGAAATGAATGATATGATTAGAACTATGGTAGAACGTAGAAGTTGCCGCGCTTACAAAAATGAACAAATCAGTGATGCAGAATTAGATGATATATTGACTGCAGGTGAATGGGCACCAACCGGAATGGGAGCACAGAGTCCAATGCTTGTAGCATTACAGAACCCTGAAGTGATTGCAAAGATATCCAAACTGAATGCAGAAGTTATGGGTCATAATATGGATCCATTTTATGGAGCACCGACCGTTGTTGTTGTATTCGCGGATAGAAGCAGAGTAACCTATATGGAAGATGGCGCACTTGCTATGGGTAATATGATGAACGCAGCGCATTCTTTAGGAGTTGCATCCTGTTGGGTACACAGAGCTACTCAAGTATTCGATACGCAGGAAGGAAAAGGCCTTATGAAAGAATGGGGAGTTCCGGAAGGATATGTTGGAATAGCAAATTGCATTTTAGGTTATGCAGCGGCTCCATTGGCGGAAGGAAAAGTTAGAAAAGAGAATTATATCATCAAGGTAAAATAATTGGAATTATGAGAAACTTCTATCTTATGGCGAATTATCATGCTGATTCGCCATAAAATTTACCCGCAAATTAGCACTCGATAGCATAGAGTGCTGACAGACAAGGAGGAAAGATATGATAACATTACCGATCTATGACATGGTGATTTTACCTGGAGTAAATTTTTACTTCAAAAAAGAGATACTTCAGAAGATGCATATTGCAACTGCGAATACGGAAGAAGATGTTATGTTCCTAATGCTAAGAACTGAGCAGGAAAGAGATAAAATGAAACCGGATGATTTTTATCCGATTGGCATAACAGGAAAAATTGAATCAATTGATGATGAAGGTAATATTAGTGTGAAAGTGAAAGATAGGGTTGATATTTCAGATATCGAAGTGACATCAGAGCAAATATCGGTCACAGCAAGTACCCGACCTGGAAAAGCCGACATTTCCGAAGATGAAGTAATTGATAAACTAGATCAGATACGAGATAGGATGCTTCAATTCGCACAGGGATTTCAATGGGGTGTCTGGGCAAAAGGCTTTATTCTTCACTGGAAAAGTATAAATGAAATTGTATGCGCTATGTCAGGTTATTTTAATTTAGCAAATGATGAAAAATATGCTATTTTAGAAGTTGATTCTGAACGACAAAGAATTGAACTGATCGAAAAGGTTATTTATGAATTCATTGAAATGTCTAAAATAAGAGATGAGGCCGTAACCGCACAGAAAGAAACCCATGAACAGGTTTATAGAGAATCAGCTATCAAGAAACAGATTGATTTTTTACAGAAGCAATTGGACGAGATGCATCCGGAAAATGTATCTGATGTACGAAAATTTGAAAATAGACTGAATGCCTCCGGTATGAATCCGGAAGCACGAAAAGAAGCTGATAAGGTATTAAACCGCATGAAGCAGGAGGGAAAAAACAGTCATGAGTATGGGATACTCTATGACTATATGGATTTTATTACTAGTCTTTCCTGGAAAAAAGAAGATGCAGTAGACGTTAATCTGTCAGAAGCGGAAGAAATATTGAATGAACAACACTATGGACTGAAAAAGGCAAAAGATAGAATTATTCAGCAGATGGCTGTCATGGGGTTGAATAAAAAACAGTCAGGATCCATCCTATTGTTTGTAGGAGCACCGGGAACCGGTAAGACCAGCATCGGGCAGAGTATTGCGAAAGCTCTTCACCGCGAGTATGTAAGAATAAGTCTTGGTGGAATTCGGGATGAAGCTGAGATTCGGGGACATAGAAGAACATATGTGGGTGCAATGCCCGGAAGACTTATGGAAGGCGTGAAACGAAGTGGTACATCCAATCCCGTAATTGTGTTAGATGAAGTGGATAAATTATCGAAGGATTACAGCGGTGATCCGGCAAGTGCATTGCTTGAAGTTTTGGATCCGGAACAGAATAGTAACTTTACGGATCATTACATGAATGTTCCTTATGATCTATCCGATGTTCTATTTGTCTGCACAGCAAATTCAATTGATACGATACCGGAACCTTTGCTAAATCGTATGGAAGTGATACCGTTCCCCGGATATACTGCGATTGAGAAATTTCAAATTGCGAAGAAACATTTAATTCCTAAGACATTGATGAACATGGGAATCAAAGCCCAACATCTGAAAATAACGGATGATGCATTAAGAAAAATCATTGACGATTATACGATGGAGGCCGGCGTCCGTGGTCTAAAGAAACAAATTGATAATTTAAGCCGTTATGCTGCTGTTAAGCTGGTTAAGGGTGAACATAAAAGCATTACCGTGAATGAAAAGAAAGTTTCGGAATATCTAGGTAGAAAAGCAATGCGTCATGAAAGTATCCTAGAGAAGAAAATGCCGGGTGTCGTGACAGGACTTGCTTGGACACGTGCTGGTGGAGATATTCTTTTCATTGAAACTTCGCTATCAAAAGGCACCGGTAAAGTAGTGATTACAGGTCAGCTTGGTGATGTGATGAAGGAATCCGCACAGATAGCCATCAGTTTGGTAAAATCGATGTTCCCGAAGGAAGCAGAGATACTGGCTGAAAGTGATTTGCATATCCATGTTCCTTCCGGGGCTGTTCCAAAGGACGGACCATCCGCCGGAATTACATTAGTAACAGCATTGTCATCCTTAGTAATGGGAAAAACAGTTAGTCCGGAATATGCAATGACAGGTGAAGTGTCGCTAAGAGGAAAAATCATGCCAATCGGTGGATTACCGGAGAAGCTTATGGCTGCGCAACGAGCAGGTATTCGTAAAGTATTTATACCTTTTGATAATGTGGACGATCTTGAGGAAGTGGCAAAGGAAGTGAAGGATAAGCTTGAGATCATACCGGTGAAAGAGGTTAGAGAAGTTCTTAAGCAAGTAGTGAAATAATGAATAAGTCAGATGAAGATGATATTAAGGAACATATCATAGATATGTTGATATAGGTCTATTTAAATGCACCAATTAAGGAGAGCCTCTCTTTCATTGTTGCATTTTTTTACTTTTGCCTCTAATTGCATAAAATGCTTGATTTTCTTAATAATAAACTTGAAATCAACTTTGGAGGTATCAAGTTATGAATGAAGCACTAGTGGTTGTTGTGAGGGGAGTTATCAGTTATTTTTCACTTCTTATATTTGCACGTATTCTGGGTAAGGAGCAGATCAGCCAGTTAACTTTCTTCGATTATATCTTAGGGATCACTATAGGTTCCATTGCTTCCGAAGTTACAGTAGATCTATCCAGTCGGGCGTGGCCACACTGGGTTGGTCTGGCAACCTGGGCGGTATTAGCCTATTTAATGGAAATGATTACCTTACGATGGAGATATGCTGCCAAGTTCTTTGAAGGTGAACCAACCATCGTTATCATGAACGGTAAGATAATGGAGAAGGTACTGAAGAAGATGAAATTCAGGATCACGGATATTTTGGAGCTACTAAGAAATCAAGGTATCTTTGATGTGAATGAAGTGGATTATGCCATTATCGAACCGAACGGCAGTCTATCCGTACTGAAGAAGCCGGAGAATCTTCCGCTGACTCCAAAGGATATGAACATCAAGGTAACACCCACCGGTATTAGTACAGAACTGATTTACGATGGCAAGTTAATCGAGGAAAATCTACGCCAAATGAATAAAGATAAAAAATGGCTGATGGATCAATTGAAGAAACAGGGAATCAAAGATATCTCCGAGGTGTTTTTATTTACCTTGAATGATGCAGGAAGCCAGTATATCGATAAGTATAAGGATAATATGAAGAAGGTTAAAGATATCGGCGACTATAAAGGTCCATTTTAGCAGGAGGAAGGTATATGAGAAAGTTTATCGTTGCTGCAATTCCAATCGCAGCGCTGGTATTATTTATTGTTATTATGATAAGTGGCAGTTTTCTTAAGAAGCCATTCGGAACGGATGATGATGTCACAAAATCGATTGAAAATGTAATGAAGGATGTGAACGAGGAAGCATGGGATAAGGCTGTAGTGGAGGTCGATGAACTGGAAAGCGCTTGGAGAAAAGTAATCAAGAGAATTCAGTTTAGTGAAGAACGGGATGAAATCAACTTCCTGACGAGTAATATTGTACGTCTTCGAGGGGCAGTTACATCGAAAGATAAGTCAGACTCCCTCATGGAGCTAAACGATGCTTATAGTCACTGGAAAGAGTTGGGTAAGTAGAAAGAATTTTACAAAAATCCCAATATTATGTTATGATTAGTTTGTTACCAATACAAACCAGTAGCAACAAGAAGCGCTTTACGACCGGATGATATTTCAGAGTTTGTTATAGGATTTAGAATAAATATTTTATCTGATTTTTGGGGGAAAATTATGTATAAGGTTTTTTTAGTGGAAGATGAGATTGTAATACGAGAAGGCATCAAGAACAACATTCGTTGGGAAGAAGAGGGCTTTAAAATTGTCGGGGATGAGAGTGACGGCGAACTGGCTTATCCGATGATCATAAGAGAACAGCCGGATATTCTGATCACCGATATAAAGATGCCCTTCATGGACGGTCTTGAGTTAAGTAAATTATTAAAAAGAGATATGCCACAGCTGAAAATTATAATTATCAGCGGATATAGTGATTTTGGATATGCACAGCAGGCAATTGATATCGGTGTCAGTGAATATCTGCTGAAACCGATTACATCCAGTAAACTGATGGCGTCTGTGAAAAATGCTTCCGCAGCAATTGAAAAGGAACGGAAGGAAAGACAGATACTGGAACAGTATCAGCTTTTGGTATATCAGAAGCAGGGAGAAAAGCGAAAGGATTTCTTTAACGCTTTGGTCAGCGGAAAACTGTCTCTGTCACAAATTATTGAACAGGAAACAGAACTAGGAATTAATATGGTGGCAAGTGTTTTTTGCATTTTACTGTTTCAATTCAAAGCACAAGAGGATATGTATGAATATTCGAATGAAATAGTGCAATGCGAAGCAAGAATGACGGAGGCACTTAGGAGATTTCCTGATATTAAAGTATTTGAGCGTGGAATGGATGGCTGGGCATTTATCCTTATGGGTGAAAATGAGTTACAGATTACTTCATTAACCCAGGAGCTTTGTAATTTATTAATACATATCTGTGATAACAAGGCTCATTATTTTGGCGGTATAGGTCGGGTTGTTCACCGTGTACGTGACTTACAGCAGTCCTATCTCGATGCCAACAGTGCTTTTTCCATGCGCTATTTTGAAAGCAGGGATCAGTTTTTATCTTATCATGATGTGCGTAATATGAAGGAACAGATCGGAAACCGGATTAATGTCAGTGAGCTGAATCTTGAGAAGATAGACCGTAATCTATTGGAGGATTTCTTGAAGAGAGGCACCATACATGATGTGGATGAATTTGTTAACAGCTATTTTGACGGATTAGGTTCCAATGCAATGAGTTCCACCCTGTTTCGGCATTATATCATCATGGATGGTTATTCTGCTATCATGAAATTCCTGAAAACTCTTAAGTACTCAAAGGAAAAAATAGATGACAGCCTAAAGAGTATGAATAGTGTCACGGATCAGCTATCCAGCTTGGAGGACTGCTGTGAATTCTATAAAACGATCCTGAAGGAAGCAATTGATTTGCGGAATAAGAACAGTCTGAAGAGATATGCCGGTCTGATCGAACAGGCAAAGGAATATATGCACTCCAAATTCGCTATGAGTGATCTGACGCTGGATAAGGTGGCGGCTACGGTTAATGTCAGCCCCAATTATTTCAGTTCCTTGTTCAATCAGGAGACGGGGATGACCTTTATTGAATACCTTACGGATATCCGAATGGAGAAGGCAAAAGAATACCTAAGATGTTCCGGCAGAAAGATAACTGAGATTGGATTTTTGGTTGGATATCTGGATTCTCATTATTTTAGTTATATATTTAAAAAGACACAGAATTGTACACCTTCAGAATATAGGTTACAGGGGAAGGGTTTAGAATGATAAACTTTAATAATGGAAAGCCAATCAAATATCCTTTAAGGCTGAAGAAAGAGGAAATGGACGAAAGTATGTATAAGATTGTGGTAGAGGCGGAAACGTTCGAGACAATTGATGAAAATAATGATCTAAAAAATCCGTATAAGCTGATCGAATCTGCCAAAGACAATTTTACGAATCTGCAGAAGATAACCTCGAGTCGGGAAAGTCTGGATTGGATTAAGCGTATTCTACTTAATCTTGATACCTTGCAGGATAGAATTAATGGAATCCGTGATAATCTAAAGCAGACCGGTCACTATGAAGAAAACATTGAAATGCTGGAATCGGATATCTATATTCTGACTGAATTATTTCAGGAAGAAATCCAGTATTATATCTATTATGAAACACAGAATTTTGAAGCAATAAGACAAAGCCTGAATGAGCAGGTAACGGATGTAATCGCAACCATGATAGTGACCTTGTCTTCCATTATTATTGCATCTTTTTTGGTTAATATCCTAGTCACAGACAGCATTACAAAACCGATCCGTATGCTATGTGAGAAGACGGCTATGGTAGCCAAGGGAGATTTTACAACGAGGACAACCTGTGAAAATCATGATGAATTAGCAATCCTATCCGACAGCTTCAATGATATGGCCTTCAAATTGGAACAGCAGGTAAAGAGCATTCGGTTGGAACAGGAAAACCTAAGGTATATGGAATCAAAGCTACTGCAATCACAAATTAATCCTCATTTTCTGTATAATACCTTAGATACCATTATCTGGCTGATCGAAGGAGATAAGAACAAAGAAGCAATCGATATTGTGGTATCTCTTTCTGAGTTTTTCCGGATCATTGTGAGTAAGGGAAAAGACTTTATTACGATCCGTGAAGAGGAAATACATATTAAGAGCTACCTGCAAATACAACAATCCAGATATAAAGACATTCTGGATTATGAGATTAATATCCCGGAAGAGTTATACGGATATCAAATTCTGAAGATGACAATGCAGCCAATCATTGAGAATTCTTTATATCATGGCATTAAAATGTTAAGGGCTCGGGGGAAAATAACAGTAACCGGTGAGATGCGGGACGAAATCATCTACTTCCGTGTGATTGATAACGGAATAGGGATGGATGATGAGGAACTCAAAGCGTTAAGAGAAGAAGTTGAAATGCCGGGCAGCAAGCAAAGCACCGGTTTTGGACTTGCTAATGTTAATAAACGAATCAAATTAAACTATGGTGATAAATATGGACTGGACATACAAAGCAAAAAAGGAGAAGGCACAGAAATCATAATCAAAATTCCGGCAAGACTGGTGGAAAAGGAACGGATTGAGGTAGGATATGAATAAAAAATTAAAAATTATATTATGGATTATCTTCCTTGGATTGATAGTGCTAGCCAGCTGCAGTCTAAGACCATTGAAATTTCAGCAAAATAATGAGACTGAAATTACGGAGGACATTGATTCGGATTTGATTATCGTTGGTTTCTCCCAACTCGGTTCTGAATCAGACTGGCGTACGGCCAATACAAAATCGATCCAGAATGCACTTGTGAAAGAAAATGGATTTTCTTTGATCTTTTCGAATGGTCGGCAGAGTCAGGAGAATCAGATTAAGGATGTAAGGAGCTTTATCTTTCAGGAGGTTGATTATATTGTAATTGCTCCGGTCACAGAGACCGGTTGGGATACGGTACTTATGGAGGCAAAGCAAGCAGGTATTCCGGTGATTATCGTGGATCGTAAGATAGATACCGAAGATGAAAGTCTTTATGTCGCGAGTGTGGGTACGGATAAGTATGCCGAAGGCAAAAAAGCTGGTCTATGGCTGGAAAAATATCTGAAGGAACGGGAAAATGAAACAAATATTTCTCGGAAAAAATTAGCAGTATCAGAAAAAGAAGGATCACCCATAAATATTGTTGTTCTTGAGGGAACCCCTGATTCAACAGCTCAGATCGGACGTTCCCAAGGATTTGAGGATATCGCCGTCAATCACAAAAATTGGAATATACTTGCACATGAGAACGGTGATTTTACCAAAGCAAAGGGTAAAGAAGTAATGGCAAAATATTTACAGGAATTTAAGGATATTGATGTTCTGGTTTCACAAAATGATGATATGACGTTTGGTGCTATCGAGGCTATCCGTGAAGCAGGATTATCCTGTGGGGTCAATGGCAATATCAAAATCATATCCTTTGATGCGGTATCCGAAGCCTTTGATAAGATGGAAGCCGGATTGATTAATGCGGACATAGAATGCAATCCTTTGCAGGGACAATTAATCGCGGATATCATCGGGCGCTTAGAAAAAGGAGAAGAGGCTCCGAGGGTATCTTATGTAGAAGGAAAGGTTTTTGAAGCAGAAAATGCCAGTAGAGATCGAGTCGGTAGGAGCTACTAACGTAAAAAAACAAACCGAATTCATAGAAATCTTAACTAATTATGGAAAGAAAAAGAAACACAGTAAAATAAACTACAAAGATAGGAATAATCTCCGTATTTTTATACTTTCAAATTGAATATACTTCTACTTGCTTAGTAGTAAATTCAATATTATAAGTGAAAAAATATTAGGAGGAGTTATTATGAAAAAAGTGATTTCATTAGTTTTGGCATTAATGCTCGTGTTCACACTTGCAGCTTGTGGTACAAAGGACAAGGCTACCACGACTTCAGACTCTCAAACTGCAGCAGACAAAGAAACACCGGCTACTGACACGAAGAGTGATCCTACGGAAGCACCGGCAAAGGCATTAACTATTGGTGTTGTGCAGACAAATGCGAACGAGTCTGACTGGCGTACCGCTAACACAAAGTCCTTCAATACAGCTTTTGACGAAGCTGGATTTGTTACAAAGATGGTCTTCGGTGAAGGCGACCATGCAAAACAGATTTCACAGGCACAGCAGCTAATTCAGGAAGAGGTTGATTACCTTGTAGTATTAGGACTTCAGTCCGCAGGCTGGGAAGATGTTGCTAAATCCGCGAAAGAAGCAGGAATTCCCTTCATTATGGCTGACCGTAAACTTGACCTGACTGAGGATCTTTATACCGCAATGGTATGCTCCGACTTTGAATCCGAAGGTAATAAGGCTGTTGATTGGCTTAAGAAACAAGCACTTCCGGAAAATAAGATTGTAGTTCTCGGTGGCGATACCGGTTCTTCTGCTCAACTTGGACGTTCTAAAGCAATCGAAGACGGCGCAAAGGCAAACGGATGGGAAATCGTATTCAACCAGAACATGAAGGGTTGGGACGAAACTCTTGCAAAGCAGGCAGTTGCTGATTTGATCGCTGCCGGAACAAAATTCACTGTTATCTATGCTGAGAACGACAATATGGCTCGTGGTGCATGCGATGCTATGGATGCAGCAGGTATTACATATGGTAAGAGCGGTGATGTAAAGGTTATTGCTTTTGATGCAAATAAGTGGGCTCTCGAGAAGGTTCTCGCTGGTCAATTTAACCTTGATGTTGAGTGTAACCCCCTTCATGGTCCTCGTATTGTTAAGTTGATTAATCAGCTTGAGGCTGGAGAGACCGTTGAGAAAAATGCTTATGTAGATGAAGAAATGTTTGATACTGCAACGATCACACAGCAAGTTGTAGATGCACGTTCTTATTAATAAACGTTTCTGTTGAAGATCATTGGTTTTCAACAGCAGAATAAGGTAAGATATGAAGCAAAATGCGCGGCGCCGATTATGCGGATATTATTTGCAGATCCCAGCACCGCGCATTTATCAATAATGTAAAGCTGATTTTTTTGTCTATCGTACCTGAACGGAGGTTTGAATATTATAACAATGCAGAATACAGTGCTCAAAATGCAAAATATTTATATGAGTTTTCCCGGTGTTCGGGCCTTGCAGAATGTGAATTTTACTTTATGTGAGGGAGAAATCCATGCTCTCATGGGAGAAAACGGCGCAGGAAAGTCTACCCTAATTAAGGTTTTGACCGGAGTCTACACGAAGGATTCCGGAGAAATCTATATCAAAGGAACGGATAAGCCGGTACATATTAAATCACCACAAGATGCTCAAAAGTTAGGAATAAGCACGGTGTATCAAGAAATCACCTTGTGTCCGAATCTGACGGTTGCCGAGAATTTATTTATAGGCAGAACCAATGAGATATTGGTTGATTGGAAGAAGAGCAACAGCAGAGCAGAAAGTATACTGAAGGGTCTCGGGATTCCGGTTAAGCCAACCGTTCAATTGTCCAATTGTTCCATAGCGGTTCAACAGATGGTTGCAATTGCCCGAGCCGTTGACATGGACTGCAAGGTGTTAATCCTTGACGAGCCTACCTCGTCACTCGATGAACAGGAGGTCGTGAAGCTGTTTTCACTGATGCGTGAACTGAAGGGTAGAGGAGTAGGTATTATCTTTGTTACCCATTTTCTTGATCAAGTTTATGCAGTATGCGATAAAATTACAGTTTTACGAGGCGGAGAGTTGGTCGGAGAATACCAAATCAAGGAACTGCCGCGAGTAGAACTGGTTGCCAAAATGATGGGCAAGGAGCTTGGCGATCTGGCTGAGATACATAACGAAACACAACCAGGCAGCGATGGTACCGAGCAAATGATAATCGAAACAGAAGAACTTTCCAGTACCTCGGGAATTAAACCTTTCAATTTTACTGCATATAAGGGCGAGGTCACAGGCTTCGCAGGATTGCTTGGTTCCGGTCGCAGTGAATGTGTGCGTGCGATTTTTGGTGCCGATAAGGTAGTGAAAGGAAGGTTAAAGATCAAAGGAGAGAATGTTACTATAAAATCTCCAATCAAAGCCATGAAGAAGGGAATTGGATATCTTTCTGAGGA
>JAGFXQ010000041.1 GCA_017861355.1 Bacillota bacterium | reverse complement strand
TCTCCGAACGTGGCATCCCATTCCTCACAGGATAAGTCGTTGCTGCTGGTCACCAGATGCTGGTCTCTCTCATCCACTCCATCTCCCGGGAAATGCTTAATGGAAACCGCCATTCCTAATTCCTGCGCTGCATTTGTGTATGCTACACCACATTCCTTTACAAGCTTATCATCCGAGCCAAACAGACGAGTCGCCATGATTGGATTTCTAAAATTCTTATCAATATCGATCACCGGAGCGAAAGCCCAGTTTGCTCCAACCGCCAGTCCCTCTCTGGCACATACATAACCTTGCTTTTTGGCAAACTCGGGATTGTGTGTAGCACCAATTTGCATGTTTGGTCCGATATTGGTTCCTTCCTCGATCAGACCATCTCCACCGGCTTCAAAGTTGGCCGCAATCAGCATCGGAATCTTTGATTCCTGTTGAAGGAAGTTCGTCATATCACACACCTCCTCCATCGGCATCCTACGTCCCATAATGCCACCGATTTGAAAATTATGTGCAAGGTTCGAGAGATATCCATGGTCACCCGTATAACTGATCAGACAGAATAACTGACCTATCTTCTCCTTCGTTGTAAGACCTTTCAGTGTATCTGTAACCCAGGACATCTGCGTGTCATTTAGATTAAAGGGCTTCTCTTTCAGAAAATGCGTGTCATTTAGATTAAAGGGCTTCTCTTTCAGAAAATCATATTCTCTCATCTGTAAAACCTCCTATTGATTCATTAATAAACCTTCTAGTCTATATTCGTAACTATTCAGGCCAGGCTCGAAAATCCTGTGGATTTCCTCGCTTTATTGGATTAATCCAATAGAAATATTTAAAAACATCCCTTAGAAAGTAAACTTTCACGGTCTGTTTTTATGTTCTATGTGCATCTATCAGCTCACAATCCGGTTTTCTTTTCTCCTCTGGATGCAAAAAGGGCCTTGCAAAATGCAAAGCCCTGAATTTTATACTACTATGATATGCAATCATCTGCTATGCCAGCATGGATCATCTAATTTGACACTTTTGTAACTTTCGTTATTTTTGCTTTAATTCCCAACATCTCTAAGTATTGGATCAGATAACCCTGAAGAGCAGGAGAAAATTCGCCCTGCAGTGTGGCTTGAAGACCAATATCATATGTGATCCCATCCGTCACTTCGATTGGCTTGGACTTCGGGTCTTTTTCTGTAATAAAATCAAAGGCATATGCCTTCTTCAAACTATTACCTGCTGCATCCTTCACCGCTCCGGATGGAATTGTGACAGTATAATCCATATGATAGGCCAGCTTAGCCTTTGGAGATAGGATCAGCAGATTGTCCTTAATCTCGTAGGTATATGCCACCTCGTTACCCGATACCGAATTGATACTAATATTATCGATTGCCTTCCCCTTCTTGATATTCTCAGAAAAACGTATTACAAGCTCACTTTCCTTCATAATATCGGTTGCTTTATCCACCGGGCTTGTCTTTGTTATCGTCGGTGCTTTCGTATCCTTTGCTGCAGCGAATGCCGGTGACGTCATACTGATTATCAATGTAATAATACAGATGGCTGAAATTAATTTTCTCATAATAATTACCATACCTTTCTTAATTAATGTTATACAAAGGCCGAGAGACCTTGATCCGTCATTTTCAAGATAAGTTCAGCCATTTCCATGGTGGAACGGTCCATCCCCTCCCGAAGCCATCTTTGAATTATTCCTATACTTCCATTGGTAGCATAGGAATAAAGATATTCCGCAATATCCTTATTTACGTTCTTACGCGTCCATTCTGTGATGCATTGATGCTGAACTATTGATAGTACCTCTCGTTGGAAATTCTTGTCCCCGCTTTCGCTTAACAGTACGGAGCAGACCTCACTATTCTCCTTAATATATTCAAATATCTGTTCCATTAGTTGTAAAGATTCGGAGCCGTTCTCATGAAAAGAATAATTAGCTAAATACCGGTTAATATCATCCACTAACTCCTGCTCGATCTGTTTGAGCAGATCATATTGATCCTTGTAATGAGCATAGAAAGTAGCTCGGTTAATATCCGCTTCTTCGCAAATCTCCGTTATGGTGATCCGTGATATGTCCTTTGACTTAAGAAGACGAATAAAGCTCTCCTTCAGAACCATCTTTGTGTACTTAATCTTCCGATTCACTTTATCATTCTTCATCGTGTTCCTCATTTCTATTCTGCTTGCTATATTCATGTCCTATCTCTTTCTATTGAGATTATACCATATGTACACTTCTTCATTTGTTGTAATTACTACACAATATTATTATTCTATATTTATGATATAAAATCAACAGTTTGTTCATAAATAATTCGAATAATACTTTTCCATATTCACACTAGCTGCGGCGTAATATCCTGACTCCGGTATTCAAGATGCTTGGTCCGGTATCTAGGCCTTTCAAAGCTGCAAAAGCTTCTGCCACTCCCAGATAGCCCATAGTATACGGATTTTGTGCGATAACCGCATCCAGATTACCCTCTCTGAGAAGTGAAATATTTATATCCGATTTATCAAAGCCTACTCCGATTATCCTTTTCTTTTGCGCTTTTATAGCCATACCAACCCCTTCTGTGGAACCTTCATTGGTACCGAACAATCCCATCAAGTCGGGATAATTCCTCATCATAAGTACAGCTGCCTCCTGCGATGCCACCGGATCACCATTCTCGTAATCAGTAGGAACTACGCTATATCTTCCATCCAGCCGGATAGCTTCACGAAAGCCTGCTTCCCTCTTAACCGTAGAATCCGTAACTTCATTTACTCCGATAATACCAACCCGACCGCTTTCTATTCCAAGTTCTTTTAATTCAAAGATCATTTCCTTTCCGGCTTCCATCCCTGCACTATAATTATCGGTAGAGAGGGTAATAATCGCTTCCTCATAGGCAGGAGTATCAACATAGATTATCTTTACACCGGATGCCTTCGCATCTTCGATCGGTCCCGACATACGAATTGGGTCATTCACAGCAATCATAATTACATCAGCTCCTGCACTCACTGCATCCTTCAGCAGTTCGATCTGTTTCTCTGTATCCTTTGTATCAGGAGCAGTCCAGTGATAAGTTACCCCCAGCAGCCTGGCCATATCGGAGGCACCTTGATTAATTGCAGTCCAGTGCTGGTCTATCTTGTCTATCGTGATCAGATATATATCGTAACTCCGATTCACTGATGTGGTAACTACTTTCATGTCTCTGGATTCCCGATAGCTCAAAAGCACCAAGATCAAGATTGTAATTATTACAGCCAGTAAGTCTGATATTATGGTTTCCTTTACTTTCTTCATAACATTAACGCCTCACTCCCGGGACAAACCCATTTCATCTTGTTTCTATAGCATATTCTCACACATCGAGAAATAGATTACTTATTTTATTCCCTCTTTTGCCTGCTTTGCCAGTAAGACCACATAGGAATTATGCATTTTGATAGGTTACAATAGACTTCTAAAGGAAGCAATTGTGCTATTCTCATAAGAAAGGTGACCCTATGAAACAATTAATCCGTATCGTTCTTCTCGTGATGTGTATCCTATTAGTCACATCGCCTGTAACCGCGTTAGCCGCTGATTATACCGTACAACCAAATGATTCACTCTATAAGATCAGCCGCCTGTTCCAGACTCCGATCAGTATTCTGAAACAGGAGAACAGTCTCACTACCGACACAATCTATCCGGGGCAATTATTATATGTATCTGCGAAGCTTCATCTCGTTGTAAGTGGCGACAGTCTCTACCTTATCGCTAAGAAGTATGGGATACCCCTTACCTCACTGCGTCAGGCGAATAACAAATGGGATGACAAACTACTCCCTGGTCAGAAATTAATCATTCCCGGTGTTATGCCATCAAGCAGTATGGATGCGGTTATCCCCTATAATGACAGTGATCTCAACCTTTTAGCCCGGTTAATTGAGGCTGAGGCAGTAGGCGAGACATATGAGGCTAAGATAGGAGTCGGGGGTGTAGTCGTGAATCGTGTGCAGAGTCCCGACTGGCCAAATACTATACCCGCAGTAATCAATCATGTATCCGGAGGTTATTATCAATTTACACCGGTAAAAAACGGGATGATTAATCAGCCTGCCTCCGAGGAATCCATAAAGGCAGCAAAGGCAGCTTTGTATGGAAGTGATCCAAGCAAGGGAGCTCTCTTTTATTTTGATGACAGCTCGACGAACCAATGGTTATGGGCAAAGACAAAAACCGCCTACATAGATAGCATGGTTTTCGTCAAATAAGATAGTACAATCTTGCAAATGCTCACCTTTGCTTACGTTCTATATCATGAACAAAATGAAATAGTAAATTATCTCGAAGATATAAATAAGGCGATTCCCCTATAATGAACCTCTTCCTGTCTGCTCGACAGATACGGTTCATAATAGGGGAATCGCCCTTCTTATCTCTATAAGTCAAATCAACAATTATTTATTCCTAGATGATTTTAATTCCCTCAACGTACTTACTTACCAGATTGCGATCGTCGGACAGATAGATCACTCGTTCCAGACGTTGCTTTAGTGTCAACGGCTGTGGATGCTCCAGACTGGCATCATCAATAACCACCGCATCAAATTCATATCCTTCTTCGAAGCTTCCCACCTTCCCAAAGAATTCACCGCCACCCTTGGTTCCAAGATAAAAGGCTTCATCAATGGATAATGGTGTCAGATTCTGATCCTGTAGACGCCATAGGAGCTTCGATACCTTAACCGCTTCCGTCATCATCTTAAAGATAGAGAGTGAATCACCGGCAGCGACATCACTACCTAATCCCATCTTAAGTTCCTGATTGAGATAGGTTCTCACCGGTGCGATTCCGGAGGAAAGATTCATATTCGAATCAGGGCAATGAGCAATAAATACCTGATTCTGCTTTGCAAGCTTAATCTCATCTTCGGTCAGATAGATACAATGAGCCATGATGGTCGGTACGCTACCACCAAACAAACCATACTCATTATAAGCATCCGCATAACCCTCGGTACTCGGAAATAACTCCTTAACAAACTCAATTTCCAGTAAGTTCTCAGATAAGTGGGACTGTACCGGCTAATCTTCTTGACGGCAGATTACTGACAACTCTGTTAATAAATCCTCCGTGCAAGAGGGTAGGAATCTAGGTGTTATAATTGGAGTGATATTATTGTACTTTATCCTTGCGGATTCCAGCCATAGCTTTGTATCCCTCAGAGATTGTTCACTATCTTCACATAGAACCTCGGGACAATTGCGGTTCATGTTAACCTTTCCGACTTTGCATTTCAGTCCGGTTCTCTCAAGCAGATCCATCAGTATTTCGGTGCCGTTCACATGAATTGTACCAAAGATACATGCTCTGGTTGTCGCACTTTTTCTTAGATCATTTACAAACATAGAATATGCTTTGGTCGCATATTCCGGATCAGAATACTTAGCCTCTTCCGGGAAAGTATTATACTCCAGCCATTTCAGCAGCTCCATATCCATACCAAGACTACGGATGGCATATTGGGGAGCATGGGTATGCAAATCAACTAACCCCGGTATAATAATTCTATCCTGATGATCCGTGCATGGCAATTGTCTGTATTTCTCCGGAAGGGTCTCATAAACGCCTGCAACTTTTCCTTCCTCACAAACAAGATATCCATTCGGAATGCAGACAAGCTCCTTCGGACCCTTGGAATATATGATGTTTCCTTTTAAAGTAAATGCTGTATTATTCATTAAATCACGCCTTTCTTGTATAGCTTAATAAGTATTACCACAGAAATTATTAGTCGATTTTATAAGTACATCACATTGTCACTATCTTTGATCCTTCGTCCGATTTCTGATGCTCATTGAGGTATTCCAGCGCAGCTTGTGTCCCTCCCATCTCAAGCAGTTCAATCAGGTGATTGGATTGAAAGCGAAAATCATGCCATCGGCGATTTGTCTTCTCTGCCACTTCATACTGTAATTCAAACATTTCCTTTTGCATCTTGTTTTGTATCGCAAGAATACGTTGCTGCTCCTGAAGAAGATATTTATCATGCAGCTGATTGAAGATATAGACGAAGATAAGAAACACAGTAAGCATCGCAAGTATGATAATGCTACCGTATAATAATGTTCCAAAATTTTTGATTGATATCCCATACCTGTTGAATTGATAATACATTGCTGCAATATGAATCATTGGGAGAATTCCGTATATTCCCCAGCCCTTACTCAACTCCCTTTGCAGCATCTGATATTTTCGTCGGATCTTAAAATGAATAATGATAAAGGTCGGAATAAAGAGTAGTACCCGGGTTACATTATATAAGATATAACTTCCGGAGAATATATTTATGACCCAGATTGCCAAAAAAGAAATCGCAAAGCTGACAAAGATTGTACATAAAATAGTATACCATGCACGCTGGTCCCGATACCCTGATATGAAAAAAAACAAAAGTATCGCGGGTAAATCCATCGTAATGACGTACCATTTTACATAGACCTGTAATCCAAACATCAGAAGAATCGTCACATTAAATATCACTTGAAGGAGCAGCTCCAGAACTAGTACAAGACAAAGCTTCTTTCCCCGAATACGAAGATACCCCAAATCAACTGCGGTTATCTGAGCAATCAATAAAGTGATCATCGGTACAAAAGCCTCTCCTATCTTATCCATATGATCCCCCTAAGACCCTTATTCTTTCAATTCAATCAATTATATTTTACTACAAAATGCACAAAAATCCAACCAAAATTAATTCAATCTTGTAAATTCTTTATATTATTTCGTCGATCAAAGCTCTGATTAACGAAAACAGAATTGACATAAACATAATGTCCTACATTTCTGTATACGACAGCCCCTTGAAAAAAGCCCTGAGACAACCTTTTTGATTGCTCAGGGCTTGATCTATTCTTATGATTTGACTTTTGACATTTGAATCCTCTCGTATAATGGTATGGATTAGTGCTGTACTCTTCTCTGAATTGCTTTGACCAGCTCAACGATAGGAATTACACAAATTGCCAGTAGCATTGCAATCGCGTATTCGGTTATACTGATATGCTCGAATTCGAAGATTTTACTTAAAAACGGTACATAGATTACAGCGGTGGTTAAAAGTAGACTAATGATTGCTGCGCCGTACAGAACCACATTGTGTGTTTTCATTCGGAAGATAGAACCGCGTTGGCTTCTCATGTTGAAGCTATGGAAGATCTCTGCCATACTCATCGTGAGGAATGCCATGGTCATACCATCAGGACTGTTGACGAATTCCCATCGTCCGGACTCCATGAAATGACCGATAAAATATGCAGCCAAGGTTACGACAGTAACCATGACTCCCTGATAAGCCACATCCACACCTACACCGCCGGAGAAGATACCGTCCTTCGAGGAACGAGGCTTACGCAGCATCAGATCCTTTTCGCCCTTCTCTAATCCCAAGGCAAGTGCCGGGAAGCAGTCAGTGATCAGGTTAATCCAAAGGATATGCACCGGTTTCATAATAGTAAAACCAATGATCGTTGCAGTGAAGATAGAAAGAACCTCACTTAGATTTGAGGATAATAAGAACTGGATTGCTTTACGGATGTTGTCATAGATTCGTCTTCCTTCTTCGACTGCGGATACTATGGTTGCAAAGTTATCATCGGCCAATACCATATCAGCAACATTCTTGGTTACATCGGTACCGGTGATACCCATTCCTACACCGATATCTGCACTCTTAATCGAAGGCGCATCATTTACACCATCACCGGTCATAGCTGTAATCATGCCTTTCTTCTTCCAGGCATTCACGATTCGCACCTTATGCTCCGGCTGTACGCGGGCATAGACACCGTAGTTTTCAATCGTAGCCTGTAGCTCCTCGTCACTGATCTCATTCAACCTTGCTCCGGTAATCGCCTGTTTCGGATCATGAATAATCCCAATCTGTGTTGCTATTGCGATTGCGGTATCTCTGTGATCACCGGTTATCATTATCGGTCGAATTCCCGCACTACGGCATTCTTTAATTGCCTCGATTACCTCGGGGCGTACCGGATCAATCATTCCGGTTAATCCGATAAAGACAAGCTCCTTCTCCAACTGTTCCGGCGTACATTCTTCCGGCATGGTCTCGTAGGTACGATATGCGGCAGCTAGCACACGAAGTGCCTGATCTGCCATTCTTTTATTTTCCTTCAGAATCTCCTGACGCTTTTCATCCGTCATTGGCAGGATATTACCATGATCCATATAAGACTTACATAAGCGGAGAATTTCATCCGGTGCACCCTTCGTAAACTGGATAATTCCTTGGTGCTGGTGTAGTGTTGACATCATCTTACGACCGGAATCAAAGGGTGCTTCTCCTACTCGTGGATAAGCTTTCTTCAGCTCAGGCTTATTCAAGTTCAAGGTTGCAGCATAATTAACTAGGGCGCACTCTGTCGGCTCACCAACTGCTGCTCCGTTATCCAACTCTGCATCACAGCAAAGTGCCATTGCCCTCGCTAACTGCTCCTGATCTGATGCATAATGATCCACGACGGTCATCTTGTTCTGAGTCAGAGTTCCCGTCTTGTCGCTACAGATAATCTGAGTACAACCTAAGGTCTCCACTGCGGTTAATCTGCGAATTACTGCATTACGCTTACTCATATTGGTAACTCCGATGGAAAGCACAATCGTTACCACTGCTGCCAGTCCTTCAGGAATCGCTGCTACGGCAAGGCTTACAGCGACCATAAAGGTATCGAGAATTACTGCACCGCTAAAATCACCGGAGCGGATCAAAGAAAATGCAAAGATAAATACACAGATACCAATAACAAGAATCGTTAGGATTTTACTTAATTGATTTAATTTAATCTGAAGAGGAGTCTCATTTTCCTCGGTCTTTGTGATTGCATCAGCAATCTTACCCATCTCGGTATCCATACCGATAGCCGTTACTACAGCACGACCGCGTCCATAGACAACAGTACTTCCCATGTATGCCATATTCTTACGGTCTCCGAGAGAAACTTCCTTCTCTCCCTGCCTTAACAAAAGGATATCGATCATCTTATTTACCGGTACAGATTCACCGGTAAGTGCAGCTTCTTCGATCTTCAAGCTGGCGCTTTCTAAGATACGGCAATCTGCCGGAACCGCGTCTCCTGCCTCAAGCAGAACAATATCTCCAACTACAAGCTCTTCACTTTTCACACTCAGGATAGCTCTGTCACGAAGTACCTTACTGGTTGCTGCTGCCATCTCCTGCAAAGCTTCAATCGCCTTTTCAGCCTTGTTCTCCTGGTATACGCCAAGAACTGCATTAATGATGACAACAAACAGAATAATGAATACATCTGCGAATGATTCCCCTGCATAGATGCTGGTTGCACCTGATATAGCTGCAGCGACAATAAGGATGATAATCATCGGATCTGTCAGCTGTGCCAAAAAACGTTTGATCAGACTGTCTTTCTTTCCCTCCGTCAATCTGTTCTTCCCGTTTTTCAAAAGCCTTTCCTTTGCCTCGGATGAGGTAAGGCCTTCCGTATTACTTCCTACTACTTTTAGTACATTTTCTGCTTGCTCAAGATAATATTTCATTCACGACAGGTTCCTTTCATCAATTATTTGATTTATTACTGCAGTAAAAATGGGACAGTTTTGAATAGTCACAACCAGAAATTACCCTATCATACAAAAGAAAGCATGCTTCGCAAACTTTCTATTATAAAAAATAAAAAGACTCATGTATATCCTATTCAAGCTGAATAAGAGATACATGAGTCTTGTTCTTTCCGGATAAGCCAGACAGTTACGTCTTGTTGTTGACTTAGCCACGCAAAATTCGCGCGAACTACTCCCCCATGGTTCATATGCAAAGAAGTGAATAAAACATTCACATCTTCGATTTCTACAGTGAATTGATAATAACATGATTCGACACAAAAAGCAATAAATTATTTTTAGCTATTCAGGCCAACAGAAATATTTATAAAACAGACCGTGAAAGTTTACTTTCTAAGGGCTGTTGTTAAAAGCAGCGTTTCCCATTCTCCTTCGGGCATGCTTCCCCTTTACTGCACTGATAGCATACCTCGTTCTGCAAGGGGTTATCATCAAAGAAATCCCTACAGTTCTGCAGAGTCGTCTCAGCAATGTTGTGCAAAGCTTCCTTTGTAAGAAAGGCCTGATGGGAGGTTACAATCACATTCGGCAATGAAATTATTCTGGCCAACACATCATCGTGAATAATGGTATAGGACATATCCTCATAGAATAACTCGGTCTCTTCCTCATATACATCGAGACACGCACCACCTATCTGCTCCTCCTTCAGAGCCTCGAGTAGATCTTCCGAATTGATCAGTGCTCCTCTGGAAGTATTTAGAATAAACACACCCTTCTTCATGCTCTTCATCGTATCTTTATTAATCATATGAAAGGTATCCTTCGTCAGCGGACAATGGAGCGATATAATATCTGCTTCGCTGCACAGCTGATCCAGATCAACATATTGAATATTCGAATCCTTCATTGGAAATGGGTCATACGCAATTACCTTCATCCCAAAACCATTACAGATATCAATGAAGATACGGCCTATTTTACCAGTCCCGATGACACCCATGGTCTTCCCATGCAGATCAAATCCGGTAAGCCCATTCAGGCTGAAGTTAAAGTCCCTGGTTCTGATATAGGCTTTGTGAATCTTCCGATTGAGTGTAAGCAATAGTGCCATTGCATGTTCCGCAACCGCATAAGGCGAATAAGCTGGTACACGCACTACATGAATTTTCTGATAAGCTGCTTTAAAATCCACATTATTATAGCCGGCACAGCGCATCGCAATCAGCTTTATTCCATTCTCCTCCAGAATATGAATGGTTTCTTCATCCAGTGTATCACTTACAAATGCCACCACCGCCTCATAACCCTTAGCCATAAAGGCTGTTTTCGGTCCAAGCTTTGGTTCAAAATACTCAATTTCTATCTCATATTGTTCTTTTAACTGCTCAAAGAATAATTTATCATAAGGCTTTGTATCAAAAAAACAAATTTTATTCATATAAACTCCTTTCCTATGGTCAGAGCTTAACCTGAATTGATCCCACTTATTCCGGAACGAAGATATTATAGATTGCTCTGGTTGCTTCTTCAAAATCCTCTTCTGCAACTCCAATGATAATATTCAACTCCGAAGAGCCCTGATCTATCATCTTAACATTAATCTTTGCCTGTGCCAATGCGGTAAATATCTTGGCTGCAGTACCTCTAGCCTTTCTCATACCACGGCCTACGACTGCTACTAATGCCAAGTTATCTTCAATATCAATATTATCCGGATGCGTTCTGTTCGTAATCTCATCCAGAACTGACTTTTCCTTGCCACGGAAGGATTCTGTACTAACTATTACACTCAGTGTATCAATTCCGGAAGGGATGTGCTCAAAACAAAGGTTATTCTTCTCAAGAGCACGAAGCACATTTCGGCCAAAGCCCACCTCCGAATTCATCATGTCCTTCTCGATATAAATAACGGAAAAGCCTTTCTTGCCGGCAATTCCTGTTACTGTATAAGGACTGCTGTCTACGGTCTGAGCAACGATCATTGTACCGGGATCTTCCGGATGATTCGTGTTCTTAATATTTATCGGAATACCTACGGTTCGAACCGGGAAGATTGCATCCTCGTGAAGGACTGTGGCTCCCATATAAGATAACTCACGTAATTCACGGTAGGTAATCGTAGTAATCGGTTTAGGATTTTTCACAATGCGTGGGTCACAGATCAAGAATCCGCTTACATCGGTCCAATTCTCATAAATCTCTGCATTCGCAGCTCTCGCTACGATTGATCCTGTAACATCGGAACCGCCACGTGAGAAAGTCTTAATTGTGTCATTCGGCATAGAGCCATAGAACCCTGGAATAACTGCATTCTCCAACTGAGCAAGCTTTGGACTGAGCTTGGAGATTGTTCTCTCCAGATCGAACTCTCCGCTTTCATTAAAATAAAGCAATCCAACGGTATCTAAGAAAGGAAATCCTAAATACTTTGCAAGAATCATACTGTTCAGATATTCACCACGGCTTGCTGCATAATCTCGGCCTGCACTATGGGCAAAGGCTGCCTTGATGAATTTGAATTCTTCGTCTAAGGAAATGTCCAAGGACAAGTCACTTATGATACTGTTATATCGCTCTTCTATAGCGATAAAATCCTTTTCAAAAACCTCACCCTTAGAAGCCTTTTCGTAACAATTATATAGCATGTCCGTGATTTTAACATCCTTATCATAGCGCTTTCCGGGAGCGGAAGCTACAACGAAACGTCTTGATTTGTCAGCACGGATAATCTCCGCAACTTTTTTAAATTGATTTGCATCAGCAAGTGAGCTACCGCCAAATTTCGCAACCTTTGTACCACTCATAGAATAGATTATCCTCTCTTTTTTATATTAATGTATTAAAGTATATCTATTATATATGTAGTGTTGAATTTTATCAATAGAATATTTATAAGGTGAATCATCTATTATTCATGACAACAGAAAGTAGGTGTAGCGTACTCTCTGTTGTCATGGATAAAAAGAGTCCGGGTGAACAAACCGCCCGGACTCTTCCTAAGGAAATCTACCATGAAATCATGAATAAAAGCTTCACAAAGATTATCAAAATATTGGATAATTATTCAACATATTTTGCTGCACGCTCATCAATAACTGCCTGGGCTCCTGCATCAAGCCATTCCTGAATATTGGAATCCCAGGTTGCATCAAAGTCAGCTGTCTTACAGGTTACAGCCTCAGCCATGAGTGTCTTGCCCATATCCGTTAAGGTCTGGCTAACCGGACCGGAAGCACTGAGAACTACCGGAACGATTGTGGAAGGACGTCCGTTTCTCATGGAATTAGCATATGCATCCGTAATCAACTGAGGTTCTACCGTGTAAGATTGTGCAAGTGCCTGTGCAAACTTACTCTCATCGCCAACATCAAGACCATTGATCATGATAGTATAGTCGATGTTCTGAGCTGAGTTCATAATCTTCTCATTGGTTGCTGCGATCATCTTCGGAACACCATCAACGATCTCATGAGTCACACCTGCTTCACCGGTCTGGAGGAAATAACGATTTTCAAACTTAGATAACCAGTTAATGTAACGAAGAGCTCCTTCAATATTCTTGCTGGAAGCGGGGACAAACATATTTACACCTGCAGCATCGTAGGTAAACTTCTCAGTTACACCTGCACTATTCTGGAAACAGTCAACGGTTACGATCTCTGCATCCGGAACATTAACCTTAAGATCACGTAATAATCCGGGGGTATCACGGTAAGCCTGATCCCAGTTATGAATGAAAGCACCAACCACACCACTCTTAATCAGGTTATCGCTATCGGTATCGTCATTGTAAAGAGCGAACTGAGTATCAACTAAGCCTTCGTTGTACATCTTATTTAAGTAGCGAACGCCTTCTTTGTATCCGGGCAGAAGGAAATTACGATCGATAACTGTGTTTACCCAACGATCCTTTTTACTGATACTGGGATCGATAAAGGAATCAAGCAGAGTGCTTGCTCTCCAACGAACATCGCTGGTCATAGTAAAAGGAACCACCTTTTCTTTGCCTACACCGCCGGGATCCTGTGTCTTGAATGCAACAAGAGCATCATAGAATTCCTGTGTCGTTGTCGGCAACGGTAAGCCAAGTTTATCTAACCAGTCCTTACGAATGAAGGTATTCGCACCTGCAGTGTTCATACGACGAGCCGGAATCGAGAATAACTGACCAGACTCGGTATTTACATTACGCATAATCATATCTCTTCCCTCTAATGCTATATCGGGGCCGAGGAATGCTTTCAGATCCGGTAATAAAGTATCAACAAAAGGAGCTAAGTCTGCAAGACCGCCTAAATCACGGTAGTTCGCAATCAGGTCACCGCTGTAAGTAAGACATACGTCCGGAGCGGTACCTGCTGCCATAAGATTATTCAGCTGATCGGTCTCTTCCCAACGTGATACAGCTACGAAGTTCACACCGATATTCTCATCAGCCAACACCTTAGCCTTGATCCAATCGGTATAAAAATTATTGGTCGGGTCCGTCTTTCCTCCATCCGTACCACGGTCAAAAACTTCTACTGTAATCTCACTGTATTCCGGCTTTGCAGCTTCTACCGGTGCAGCAGTTGCTTCCGGAGCTTTTGTGGGTTCACTTGTTGTAGTCTCGGGTGTTGTTGTTACCGGCTCATCCGTTTTAGCCTTACATCCCCCTAAAACGCTGACAATCATTATACATGCAAGTATAAGTGACAACCATCTTCTTTTCATTACTTCATCCTCCTATTATTTTTTTATAAATAACAACGTCTCCTACATGAAACGTTGAAATCTACTCTTTTATTGCTCCCAATGTAACACCCTGAATAAAGTGTTTTTGAAGGAACGGATAAATAATGACAATCGGTATTGTAGCAAACATTACCGATGCTGCTTTCAAGCCTTCACTGGCCATCGGAGCAGAGAACCCCTCCTGCTGCGCCGTCTCGATTGCAGATAAATTATTAATAACCTGATAGAGTTTTAACTGAATCGGAGCATATTTGGCATCCGGAACATACATAAGTGCATCGGAAAAACCATTCCAGCGGCCTACTGCGTAAAACAAAGCTAACGTTGCTAATACCGGCTTTGACAAAGGCAGGTATATCTTCCTGAGAATTGCAACCGGACCTGCGCCGTCTAATTGTGCTGATTCACGAAGACTATCCGGAATGCCGTAGAGAAAGCTTCGTAATATAATCATATTGAAGATGGACAAGCAATTTGGAATAATTAATACCAATGGCTTATTGATCAGATCCAAATCTTTCATTAACAAGTAATTCGGGATCGTTCCCGCACTAAAATACATTGTTAAAAGCATCATACCATTGAGGAAGCGTCTTCCTTTCAAAGTATCAAAGATCAATGGGTAAGAACAAAATATCGTCATGGTCAATGAAACAATCGTACATATGAGTGTTAATAAAGCCGTCCACCATAAGGAGCGGACAAAGGCAGCATCTTTCAATACAAAGTTATAGGATTCCAGGGTGAAATCCACCGGGACCAAGGATACGCGATTATTAATCAGTGCCTGTGTCGAACTGAGGGAACGGGCAAGAATATTGGCTACCGGTAATAAGCATAAAAGTATAAAAATAAAACAAATCAATGCAATAATCAAGTCTTCTATTTTTCGTCTGGTTGATTTTACCATCATCGCTGCAGCCTCCTTACCATACTCCGCGTTCGCCGAATTTCTTAGCTATGGCGTTCGCGGTAAACAGGAATATGACACAAATTACAGATTGGAACAGACCCACTGCAGCCGTCAGCGAGAATTGGAAACCTCGGATACCGACCCGATATACATAGGTGCTTAATACGTCGGCAACACTCATTACAAGACTATTCGAAAAAGAATAAGGCCGGTCAAACTCACTTCCAAGGATTCGCCCCAGATTCATAATAAGAAGAACCACGATGGTGGAACGAATTCCGGGTAAGGTAATATGCCA
>JAGFXQ010000229.1 GCA_017861355.1 Bacillota bacterium | reverse complement strand
TATCACTGGACGAATCTGGAGCTTAAGCAGTTCTTTGGGGTTAAAGAGCCTTTGAAGGAAAGCAATGCGAAGCAGATCTATGATTTCTGTAACCGTAAGATTACCGAGGAGTCCTTATCTCCGGTTACCTGCATTCAAAGCTCTAAAGTAAAACTGATCTGCACTACCGATGATCCAGCCGATGATCTGCATTATCATAAACTCATTGCAGAGAAGAATTATGATTTTGATGTATTGCCTACCTTCCGCCCGGATAAAGCATTAAGCATCCGGAAGGAGGGTTTCAATGAATATATTCAACAATTATCACAAAGCGCAAAAACCCGGATTGACAGCTACGATGATTTGCTAGTCGTATTGAAGGCGCGAATGGACTTCTTTCAGGAGCTTGGGTGTAAGATCTCGGATCATTCTCTGGAGAGTCTGGAATACATTTCAACCAGCGATGATGAGGTTAGAAAGATCTTCAATAAGAGACGTGACGGTTACGAGATAACTCCGACCGAGGCAGAGAAATACAAGAATTATACCTTAATGCTTCTGGCGAAGGAATACCATGACCGGGGATGGGTAATGCAGCTTCACCTAGGTGCGATGAGAAATAATAATGATGTAATGTTTGAGAAGGTAGGGCCGGACACGGGATTTGATATCATGAATGATTTCGCAATAGCACCTCATTTATCCAAGCTACTCAACGAGATGAATAAGATGGAAGCGCTCCCAAGGACGATACTCTATACGCTGAATCCTAAGGATAATATCATTCTTTCAGCATTGCCGCACTGTTATAGTGAAGATAATATACCCGGTAAGGTGCAGTTTGGCACTGCCTGGTGGTTCATGGATCATAAGGAAGGTATACAAGAGCATCTGAAGTCCATCGCGAGCCAGGGAATGTTGGCTGATTTTGTTGGAATGCTTACTGATTCCCGAAGCTTCTTATCCTACGCCAGACATGATTACTTTAGAAGAATAGTAAGCAGCTATATCGGTGGTCTGGTAGACGATGGAGAATATGAGAAGGATGATGCAGTGCTTTCGGAGATAATAGAAGGAATCTGTTATAAGAATATAAAGAAATACCTAAATATAATCGAATAGTCTTGATACTGCTCCAATATAAAGATGAATAAACTATAAGAAATAACCCGGCACAGAGAGGATAATATGGTCCCTGTGCCGGGTTTTTAGGTTTAATGTAAGGGAAATAAGCTATCTCTTTGTAGAATCTCTTTCAATTATGGAACATTCCAGAAGAATCTCGCCAGAGGCTGTTTGAGGCTTTCCTTCAATTTTATCTATTAATAGGGAGGCTGCGGTGTGTCCGATCTCAAATAGTGGAGGACTCACCGTCGTCAGTGTTGGGCGGCACACGGTACTGATTTCTCTGTTGTCAAAACCGACGAGTGCGATATCTTTGCCAATTTCGATTCCGTTCTTAACACAATAATCGATTACACCCATAGCCATAAGGTCATTCTGGGCGAAGATAGCGGTGACTCCGTTCCTTAGCAGCTGTTCTGTCAGCATAAAACCGGAATCTCTATTCCAATCACCTTGAGCAGTCATCTTTGGATTATAACGTAGACCGGAATCGTAGATTGCTTCCTGATACCCGGTGAGACGTTTTGCAGAATGAATACTGCCATTCGGACCGGTAATGACACCGATCGAGCTATGCCCTGTGTTGATGAGATACTTTGCTACATCATAACCGGCTTTTCTATCGTCATATAGTACGGAGGGGATCGACGGATCCGTACAGCTACAGTAGGAACAAATGAAATGAGTGTCCCCGATAGAAGGTAAGTGGACCACCTTATGGCTATGACTACCCAAATAGATAAGTCCATCTACTTGCATCGACATCATGAAATCGATGGCGTCATTTACTATGCTGCTCTGTTCGTTAACATCTAACAAGGGGCTGAAACCCAGATTATAAAGTCTGAGATTCTCCAGAAAGTAGTGGTATCCACGTTCCTCGCAACAGGATCCGATACCGTCAATGATAGGGGGAGCATTGAAGACAGTAATGTCCTCGGTGATGATACCGATGGTACGGCTTTGTCGTGTCTTCAAATTACGAGCATAGAGATTGGGTCGGTAGTTGAGCTCCTTCGCGATAGAAAGGATAAGATCTGTAGTTTCCTGACTTATGCCACCCAGATCATTCAATACTTTAGAAACGGTTGCGACAGAAACACCAGCCCGGCTGGCGATATCTTTCATATTAGCCATAAATCTCTCCTTCTCGATAAGCTTATTGTATTCATTATACCTATATGTCAATCGTTTTACAATAATTAATAATAGGATTTGGTGAAAATACACAATGAAAAGAAAGAAATAGTTATGGAAACTAACAAATAGTGCATTAAATAGAAAATAGGTATTTACAAACCAAAATCTTCTGTGCTATAATTCAATCAGACGAAGGTAAACGATTACCATAATAATATCTTTTAAGATTACTATGAAAAAGAGATAAAACTCGAATAATGCCATATAGATATTTCGTGACATATTCTCTGAGGCGGAATGATTGCCTAATTTTTTTTCTTATCAAGGTAAACGTTTACCTTAAAAATTTATGAGAAGGAGCTATTATAGTAATGGCTGAAGGACTACAATCGATTAAACTGAGAGATATTCATATCACGGATCCACTGTTCGGAAGTTATTCAAAACTGGTTTCCGAGAAGATCATACCTTACCAGTGGGAGATACTAAATGATCGCGTGGAAAATGCAGCTCCAACTTATTGCATTCAAAATTTTCGGATCGCTGCCGGTGAGATGCAAGGGGAGCGCAAAGGTGTGGTTTTTCAAGATACAGATCTTTACAAATGGATAGAAGCGGTTGCTTACTGTATTGAGAATGGAAGCGGGGCCAGGTTCGAGGAGATTGCAGATGAAGTGATTGAACTGATAGCACGTGCTCAGCAAGTGGACGGTTATCTGAACACTTATTTTACGGTGACAGCGCCACAGAAGCGATGGACGAATCTGGTGGAGGGACACGAGCTTTATTGTGCGGGACATTTGATCGAAGCAGCGGTCGCTTATTATAATGCAACAGGGAAGACCTCCTTATTAGATACAGCGAAGAAGTATGCGGATCTGATTTGCGATGTCTTCGGGCGGGGTGATGAACAGATTCACGGATATCCGGGACACCAGGAGATTGAACTTGCCCTAATCAAGTTATATCGAATAACAAGGAAACGATGTTACCTTGAGTGTGCTAAGTACTTTATTGAGGAGAGAGGAAGTGAACCAAACTACTTCGATGAGGAAATTAAGAAACGCGGAGGTTCTGAGTTCTTTCACGAGTTTGATAATTATGATCTGAAGTATTCGCAGTCACATATACCTCCGATACAGCAGAGAACAGCAGAAGGGCATGCAGTCCGGGCAATGTATATGTTCAGCGCGATGGCCGATCTGGCGCTGGAGCTGGAGGATGACAGCATGATGGAAGCCTGTCAGGCAGTCTGGAGTAATATAACAAAGAAGAGAATGTACATAACGGGAAGTATCGGTTCTAGCGGAGTTCTGGAACGTTTTACAGCAGACTATGATCTTCCTAACCGAACAAATTATAGTGAGACCTGTGCCTCAATCGGACTGATGATGTTCGGACAGAGAATGACCTCGATTACCAAGAATGCGGAGTATTACGATACGGTGGAGCTTGCATTATATAATACAGTTCTTGCCGGGATAGGGATGACGGGAGACAGGTATTTTTATGTTAATCCGCTGGAGGTAGTGCCAGATTTTTGTACGGATCATTCCTACATGATGCACGTGAAACCGGAACGGCAGCGATGGTTCAGTGTAGCCTGTTGCCCTCCTAATCTGGCCAGAACCTTGGCCTCCCTCGGACAATATATTTATGCAAGAGACAAGGAAGGTATCTACATCAACCAGTTCATATCCTCAACAGCAGAGCTTGAGGTTGAAAATAGGAAGATCCAGATTAATTTAGAATCCGGATTACTTCAGGACGGAAAGGTGAGGCTGTCGGTCTACTTACCGGAAGCTGTACCATTTATGGTTAAGATAAGGATACCAAAATATGCAGGCCATCTAAAGCTGCGACGGAACGGACTTAAGACAGAATGCAGGGAAGAGAAGGGGTATGCACTCTTTTCAGAATTCGACAGTGGAGAGAACCTGATAGAACTCGATTTTGACATCAAACCAAGATGGGTAGGCGCAAATGATTGGGTGCGGGACGATGAAGGTAAGATGGCTCTTGTGAAGGGACCTTGTGTCTACTGTCTGGAAGAGGTGGATAACGGAGAGAACCTGGGTGCTATTTACGTAGATCCAAAGACCTTACTGGAGGAGGGTAAACCCATCGATGAGTTGTTTGGCAATCTCTCTACAATCAGATATCACGGAACAAGACTTGCCAATGTCGGAATCGGAGAGGATGAATTGTATGGAGAGCTTTTGCTGCAAGAGACAAATATAAGCCTAATGGCTATACCGTATTGCCACTGGAATAACAGGGAGAATGGTGAAATGCTGGTTTGGCAAAAGATGTACCTTGGGAGATAGTTCAAAAAAATCTAATTAATTCATTTGATATGATATCGGCACAATTGCCAAGTGCTGATAAATATAATAAAATCATATGTTAGAGGAGGAAAATGCTATGTCTAAGAAAATTATTTCTATCCTGCTTGCTGTCATGCTCATTGGTAGTATGTTATTAGCGGGATGCAGCAAGACGGACAAGGTGGATACTGGGGAGGACAAAAGCGCTGCAACGAACAGTACAACGGAGAGTAAGGATGAGGGGAAAACGGAAGCTACGACTTCCGACACCGGTACGAATGAAAAAGTAAATATTACCTATTCCATGTGGGGTAGCGCAGAAGAAGGAGCGAATGTACAGGTAGTAGCCGATAAGTTCAATGCTTCACAGGACAAAATTCAAGTAGAAGTAGTAGCAATCCCTTGGGAAAATTATATGACAAAGCTTAATACCATGGCAGCAGCAAACCAATTGCCTGATACCGGTATGATGCAGGAGCAGGGTGTTATTGCATATTCCGCAGAGGGAATGTTAAGTGACATCAGCACGATGTTTGGTGAAGGCGAAGCAAAACCCTTAGATAGCCTTGCCTACACTTATCAAGGTAAAGTAGTGTCCTATGCTTCGGCGAATGAAGTTCTGGTCTTGTATTATAACAAAGATATGTTTGATGCAGCCGGCGTAGCATATCCTCCGGCAACTCTGGAGGGTGCATGGACCTGGGATGAGTTTGTAGCTGCGGCTAAGAAGCTTACTCTGGATAGTAACGGCAAACATCCGGAGGAGGAAGGGTTTGATACACAGAATATTACACAGTATGGATGTATGGTGGAAAATCTGACCTGGCAGCTTGAACCCTGGACGCTTAGTAATGGAGGCGGTTTCTATAATGAAGATGGCACAGAGGTAACCATTGATAAGCCGGAAAGCATGGAAGCAATTCAAAAAGTTGCTGATTTATATCTGGTTGACCATGTTGCACCACTATCTGCAGGCCTAACTGATGATGGTATCCCTCGTTCTATTATCACTGGTACGGTAGCTATGAGTACAAACGGAACCTGGAATGTTGGAACCTGTCTGAATGTAGCTAAGGCAGAGGGTCTTAATTACGGAGTAGCAGTATTGCCTTATATGAAGGAAAAAGTTACAATTAATACAAGTGGGGCGAATGTAGTGTTCTCGCAGACCAAGCATCTTCAGGAAGCGATGGAATGGATCAAATGGTATGGTCAGGAAGAAAATAACTGGGATAGCTTAATCGCAACCGGTATTTGGATGCCAAGACTTGATAAATATTATAAAGATGAGACTTTAACTCATAAGTGGGTGGATAATCCTAATTTCCCT
>JAGFXQ010000228.1 GCA_017861355.1 Bacillota bacterium | reverse complement strand
ATCCGGTCAACTGCCAGAAGCTTCGTAGATCCCATATCGTATTCCTTTGTCACATCCTTAAACTGAATGAAATTCATATACTCACCATACCCTTTCGCATAATCTATAAATACTGCTATTTCACAGTCATTGCATTGGCTTAATTTTTATTAATATCTTTCATGATTTTGGATTAAATTCTATTTAATTTTGGATCATCTTTTTTCATAAATGCAATAATTGATGAATATGAAATATGTTTCACGTTTTTCTATATTATATAATACCATATTATGGATGTCAATTATTTATGTGAATATTATTTCACATTTATATTTTAATCAATTTTACCAGACTATGGTTGACGAAATCGATTTTCATTATTATAATCAAATTAGGCAAAAGGAGGCTTTACCATGGGAAATCAACAGATAAGAACGCCGCAACAGCAACGCTCTATTGAAAAAAGAAATAAGATTATTGAAGCCGGATATCAATTATTCTGCGAGAAGGGCTATCATAATACCAATACTGCTGAGATTGCGAAGCTTGCAGGAGTATCAACCGGAATCGTATATAATTATTTTAAAGATAAAAAAGATATTTTTATGGATGTGATTGAGCTTTATGAAAGCAGTATTACCTATCCCATCTATGATACGATCAAACTGATGGAAAAGCCTATTAATTTATCCAAGGCAATCAGAGATATCATCATCGACCTTACAAAAGCTCATACAATGAATAAGACAGTTCATGAAGAGATGCAGGCACTCTCTCACACGGACAAAGAGATCAGCGATCTGTTCTGCAGCTTTCAATCCAATATAGCGACCTACCTGGTGGAACTGATGAAGGAAAATGATATATGTCCTTCCAATGCTTATGAGAAGGCTCATCTAATCATTGATATTATCGAAAATCTTAGTCATGAAATCGTATATCATCAGCACGAATATCTAAATTATGATGTTATGACTGATGTTGCGGTGAATGCAGTTGTAGATATGCTTACGACTTAAATAATTAGAGAAAACAAAAAGGGCTGTTACAAAATACAAGGGTAAGACCTTTGTGATTTTGTAACAGCCCTTTCTAAATTCATGATTCAACAAACTGACAAAGCTAACTTTATTTATAACTGCTCTCGATTCCTTTGATTGTTTTGAAGAGATCTTGGTTCACCGGTGTGTCAAGTAGAATTCTTAATACACCCAAGCCAATGATCGCAACCGTTTTAATAAGGTTTTGCTCCATTTAACCATCCCTTCTCTTCCCAATGTTTTCGATCAATTGGATTCCAATTATTACTTTTCTGCATTGCTGCCATAATCTTAAAGAGAAGGCCCCTTAGGAAGGGATACGAAATACGCTCCATATTATGTATTGTATGATATATCTTCTTTGCTTGTTTTACGACCAACTTTTCAATTTTCGCTTTTTTCTCGGGCTTCACATCCTCCCAACGCATCGCAGCTACAGAGCTTTGAAACGAGAAGATTCTCTTCACTCCCCAGAAGGACAAGCTATTCGTCATGGTCTTCGTTGCATGCTTCTTTCCGGCGCCTGCTGTAGTAACGATAGTTAATGCAGCCTTATGAAACATCTTAGGACTCGGTCGATGAGACATCCAACGATAACTCAGATGGTCTAACAGTACCTTCAGCCCGCCAGTAATATCTCCGGCATAAACAGGCGAGGTCATGATGATCAAATCTGCTTCCTCAAGCGCCTCTACCACCGGTCGGATATATTCATAGTGAGGACAG
This sequence comes from Bacillota bacterium, assembly GCA_017861355.1. Lineage (GTDB taxonomy): Bacteria > Bacillota > Clostridia > Lachnospirales > Lachnospiraceae > Mobilitalea. The sequence continues at coordinate 4,727 of JAGFXQ010000228.1, read as the reverse complement.
TTGTTTTCTCCTTTATTAAAACAATTGAAACAGCCGACACATTGAGTGGGTGTATCCTTTGGCATAACAAATTCCGTAACACTTATCTGATCATACTTCTCGAGCTCCTTACAAAAAAGCTCCTTGCAGTTCCAAGTACTTCCATGTCTTGCATTTCCGTTGATCACTGTGATCTTCATGAGATCTCCTCCTCATTATTTGATCGTTCTAATAGACGGCGATAATTCCTATCAATGATGAATGCTCCCAGCGGAGCTGTAAAAATGATGGAAAGTACAGCAACCGTTAGCACTTTATCTCCACAAGCCAGACCCATGGAGAGAGGTATAGCACCGATGGCAGCTTGAACCGTGGCCTTCGGAGTATAGGCTATCATGCAGAAGACACGCTCCTTGATGGGCAGCTTCGTCTTAATTAGGCAGCAATAAACTCCAACCATACGTACAAGCAAAGCTCCAAAGATCACCACCAGTGAGACTAGTCCAGCTGCTAAGGCATATTGCAGATTGACCGTAGCACCGACTAATACAAAAAGGAGTATCTCAGCTGCTACCCATAAGCGGTTGAATTTATCCGATAGTCGCTTGGCCAGAACCTCGTATTTCTTATAAATGGTTGCTGCCATACTCATGATAGCAATCAAACCGGAGATGGGGATGAAGCTTCCAATCCTCTTCTCCAGTTCAATCAGCAGAAAACTCATGCCTAATAATATGATCACCTTAGCGGAATCTCTAAGATGAAATTGACGGAAGAATCGGTATAGGATATAGCCTAATACGATACCTACAATAATTCCTACCAGAATGGAGATCGGTATGCGGAGGAAGGAATACACATCCACTGTTTTTCCTTGGGCAAGGCCCGTTAATGCAGTGAATACAACGATCACAAATACATCATCCACCGAAGCTCCGGCCAGAATCAGGCTTGGAATACTGTTCTTGGTACCATAACCCTCCTCCATCAGCTTAATCATTCTCGGAACTATTACTGCCGGTGACACAGCAGCTACAACTGCGCCCATTATTGCAGCTTCCAGAATCGTTACGTGGAGCAGAGGCGGTGCTAACAGGATAATTCCTAACATCTCAAAGCAGGCAGGAACAAAGCACATCAGAACTGCCGGTCTTCCCACTTTTTTCAGATCGCCCAGATCCAGGGATAACCCTGCTCTGGTTAGAATAATAACCAGAGCTAACTGTCGAAGCTCCGGTGAGATATTCAGTATCTTATCATCCAATAGATTAAGTGCATAGGGACTTAAGATCATTCCGGTAATCAGCATACCAAGTAAGCTAGGTAGCTTAAGCTTATTGAAAATAGATCCTAATAACAGACCAAGTAGAAAAATATAGGCAATACTGGTTAGCATAGTTTATCCTCCGATGTATATCAAAAGTTTTTATCAATGAAGCATACTCAATTATTGTTATTATATCAATATTTTCATTGTTATAAAAGAATAATTAATACAATAATAAAAGCATACGGCCCCGAGAGGTTCAGCTTCTCTCCTAACCGGAAAGATTGATAAAACCTCTCGTAGCTGTATGCTAATTACGCCTTGGTATAATCTACTCGATATAACTATGCCTCGGTATACTTAAGGATTGCATCCCTTAGAAATACTGCCATACCAGGCTTCTTCTTATCATAGAAAGCAGTAAATCTTTCGTCATCCACATACATCTGAGCAAGACCTGCATGAGCTTCCTTGCTGTAGCTTCCCCAGGTATAGCTTAACCACTGTCTGTGAAGATCTGCTGTCTTTTGTCCGAGCTCGCCTGCCGGATCTCCGGTAGCAAATGCTGCTTCCAAAGTATCCAGTACTTCCTGCCCTAATTTTTCAAAGGCCTCATATTGATCCTTGGTCATGTTCATCATCTTAGCATTGGAGGCATTCACAGTGTCATCACCGTATTTTTCTCTGATCTCCCTGCCGTACTTATCTTCATTTTCTTCCACTAATTTTTTCTTGAAACCTTCAAATTTCTCATTATCTTTCATATTACGTCTTCCTTCCCGACTTTCTATCGTCTTCTCAACATTGTTGATTAGTAAATCGATTTGCTTTCTCTGTGCAAGGAGTTTGATCAGATGCTCTCTGAGTGCTTCCATCTCATCAAAAGATTTTGCTCCGAGGATATCCTGAATCGTATCCAGATTAACTCCCATCTCGCGATACAGCATGATCTGTTGAAGACGATCCACCTCAGCTTGCCCATAGATCCGATATTTTGACGAATTGATTCTTGCCGGCTTTAAGATTCCAATCTCATCATAATAGCGGAGTGTTCTGGTACTGATACCTGCCATTTGGCTTAATTTTTGCACTGTATATTCCATGCATCCACCTCCTTACAAATCGAGTCTACACCTTGACGTAACGTAAATGTCAATCACTTTTTTAAAATAATTTGTTAAATGTAATAGTAATTTTTTTGATTGCAAGGGTAAATTCATGTTTAATGATTTTAGTCTTGCACAGAATGTGGTATGGTTGTCTTGGTTAGTGGGTTCCTTTTGATATTTCAATTCAATGTTTTATAGGCATGAGAGGCTTCCGTCAACTCATTCAGCTTATTCTGAGCCATACCACTCTCGATTATCTCACTCGCGAGTTTTAATCCCTCTTTTAAGCTGTCTGCTTTCTCCCCTATCATCAACGCTGCTGCAGCATTCAGTAGTACCGCCTGTCTACGAGGTCCTTTGTTCTTTCCTGAGAATACATCACGAATCATAACTGCATTTGCCTCCGGAGTACCGGTGATGATGTCATTTGGCTTACAGCGAACCAGACCCAAATCTTCCGGTACCAGTTCATAATCGGTAATTTTACCGTTCTTCAGTTCTTGGATGTAAGACTTACCAAGGAGTGAGATCTCATCCATCCCACCTTCCCCATGAACAAATAACGCACGTGTATAATTAAGCTCCAGTGCGACCTGACTAACCGTGTTTAGCAGCTCAGGCTTATAGACACCCATCACATGACGGGTTGCTTTGGCAGGGTTAATCAGAGGCCCAATAATTGTATAGAAGATGGTCTTTATTCCAAGATCCTTCTCCGGATGTATCATTTTCTGCATCACTGGATGAAATAACGGTGCATATAGGAAGGCAATCCCTACCTCCTCAATCATCTTCTCTACTCCCCTCGGAGTCTGATTAATCTGAATTCCCAATGCTTCCAAAACATCAGCGCTTCCCGACAGAATTGTACTTGACTTACTTCCGGTCTTAGCGACTTTTATACCGGCAGCTGCTGCGATAAAAGCTACCGCAGTTGAGATATTAAAGGTACTTAGCCCTCCTCCGGTCCCGCAGGTATCCATCAGTTCACTGTCCACCTCCGGTTTTACCGGGATACAATAATCTCTCATTGCTTTTGCAATAGCAGATATTTCAATCAGAGTAGGTCCTTTCATTAATAAAGCCACCTGAAATCTCATAATCTGAATGTCTGACAGCAGATTATGATGTATTGCAGTAATCATATCATATGCTTCCTGTGCTGACAACTCCTGCCCTACATTCAGCTTCTGTAATACCTCATTCACATTGACTGACATGAAAGGCAAGCCTCCTTTATTCTACGCACGTAGTCTTCTACATAAGGAACACATTCTTCTCCATGTTCTGCAATAATTTTCACTATAGCGCTTCCTACGATAACCCCATCTGCGAACGAAGCCATAGCCTTAGCCTGTTCCGGTGACGAGATACCGAAACCAATGGCACAGGGAAGGTCTTTCACTTCCTTCACCTGAGCTATCATAGCCGCGACTCCGCTTCCTATCTCACTTCTGACACCGGTTACACCCATCGAAGACACACAGTATAGGAATCCCTTGGCATCTTCTGCTATCTTCTGAATCCGTTCCTTTGAGGTTGGAGCGATCATTGAGATCAAGATTATACCATATTCCTCACAGAACGGCTCCAGCTCCTCCTTTTCTTCATAGGGAAGATCCGGAACAAGGTCATGAAGGCAATCGGAACTTTGCTTTCGATTCGAAGCTCCTCAACCATAGTAAAGATCTTATCTGTTGTAACCCCTGCGCTTAACGCACGATAATCTGCTTCCTGTATCACAGGGCCTTCTGCAACCGGATCGGAGAAAGGAATCCCAAGCTCAATCAGATCCGCACCGGCTTCAGCCATATGAAGAACCAGTTGCTTTGTTGTAGCGAGGCAAGGATCACCGGCTGTAATAAATGGGATAAATGCTTTCTTATTCTGAAATACTTCCTGTAATCTATTCATAGAGCTGTTCCCCCCTGTATCTGGCAATTGCAGCCACATCCTTGTCCCCTCTGCCGGAGAGATTGATCACGATAATCTGATCCTTATTCATGGACGGTGCAAGCTTTCTGGCATATGCTACTGCATGCGCACTTTCAATGGCAGGGATAATTCCCTCCATCCTGGCCAGAAATTCGAAAGCATCTACTGCTTCCTGATCGGTGATTGGTACATACTCCGCTCTACCGGTATCACTAAGGTTAGCATGTTCCGGACCGATTCCCGGGTAGTCAAGTCCTGCTGAAATCGAATATACCGGAGCAATCTGACCATATTCATCCTGACAGAAATAGGATTTCATCCCATGGAAGATTCCCATGGATCCGGTAGACATTGTAGCCGCCGTTTTATCGGTATCCACTCCCAAACCAGCGGCTTCACAGCCGATTAACCGTACTTCAGAATCCTCGATAAAATCA
>JAGFXQ010000227.1 GCA_017861355.1 Bacillota bacterium | reverse complement strand
GTACATAAGAATTAAAAGTACAAATGAATAAAAGAGAACATTGGATTAAAAGAATACAGAAGAATAATAGAATACAAAAGAATAATAGAGTACAAAAGAGTAATTGAGTACAAAAGAATAATTGAGTACAAAAGAGTAATAGAGTACAAAAGAGTAATAGAGTACAAAAGAGTAATAGAGAACAAAAGAGTAACAGAGTACAAAAGAGTAATAGAGAACAAAAGAATAATAGAGTACAAAAGTACATTAAGCTACGTAAGATTATAAAGTACATAGGAACAATTAATTACATAAGAATCAGTTAAAAGATCAAATGATTAAAGGCTGTCCCAGAATGGGACAGCCTTATTGTTATGCTCCGATTAGGCTGGTCGAGCCAAGCCTATCAACGGGAGTATCCTTTTACCGGTATTCGATGCTGACTAGCAGTATCGCTGCTCCGTGGCCTTTGCCTGCTTAAGAAGAAAATGATATCTGTTCTGAATCGCATTCATTTCGTAGATACAACTATCGATCAGATCCGGATCAATGACATTCTCGAAGTTTGAATAAGCAGCTTCCAGCGCAACCTTAGTACGGTTAATCTCGTTTATCAGCGGTAGATTCTCTTTTGAAGGTCTTTTCTTAGCAAATAGTGGCATTCATTCACCATCCCTAGTTATATTTGCTAATAGTATAGTCAAAATATTTGCCTTTTATTCTATTAATTAACATAAATTGGATAACAGTGTATATAAATATATCAAGTACTGATCACAGGACAAGAAGGCAGGGGTACGACCGTACTTGTAAGGAGCCTCGCTTTCTGTAGCAAGGAGAATTCGTATGAACAGTTATATTTTTATAGCGATAATTATAGCATGTGTTGTCTTTATTACAGTTTGTGTGATACGGCGCAGACCGGATCTGTTGCTTGATTTTGCACTTCGCGCCTGTTTCGGAACGGCTGGTATCTATCTGCTTAATCTGGCACTCGGTTCGCAAGGATATTCTGTCAATGTCGGAATAAACTCAGTCACAATCCTGACCAATGGATTATTGGGACTGCCGGGCTTTTTATTGCTTTATGGAATTTCTCTCTATTATTCCTATGTATGAAAGTGTTTCAGAGGAAACGGATTTTATTCAGTGTGGGAGTAGAAATGAACGGGCTGATGTAAAATACATAACCTATGTACCGAGAATAATGATACTCCCACAAGGAGTAAAGGTGTAGTTTTGCAACAGCCCATTCATTACAAGCGAAATTATTAACTTTATTAAGCATCTTCATTACCTTGTGCAAATGAGCGAAAGAATAAGAAATATTTGAATACTTGTACCAAAAAGAGAAGAGTAGCGCATTTTATAATTGACAGGATATCCCATAGGCTGTAATATATTCACATATTCATCAACATAATTCATCATCATAGTTCATCAACATAGTTCATCATCATAGTTCATCAACATAGTTCATCATTATAGTTCATCATAATTCATTCCTTTTCAATTCGTTGTAATCTTAATCCTATCATAGTTATTTGAGGTTTCCTTCAAGCTTTGTTCCCGGAGTTCATTAAGATTATACCTTTATACCTAAGATATCATATAGGTTTATTTTATGACTTATTTTATGGCTTATTATATGGTTCATTTCAATATTAATTTTCTAATCTTTTTCATTAGAATTTTTCGCATGATTCACATCACAATTTCTTTATTTCATCATATCCCTCAATCTTATCACATCAATTATTATATCAGGAGGCTTCGGACAACATGAGCAAAATTTTAGCTCTTTATGATTCTGATTCAATCTATGCAACCCGGTTTATGGAGTATTTTAAGAATAGAAGAGAGCAGGAATGGGAGATCTCTGTATTTACAAAGGCAGAGAGTCTGGAAGCTTTTCTGTTGATTCATAAGGTTGATATTCTAATCGCCGGGACGCAGGAGGCTACACAAACATTGCCGATGGACCGGATCCGATATTGCTACTGTTATACGCAGGAGAGCAGCGAGGAAAGCCTTGCGGATTACCGAATCCATAAATATCAATCAGCGGAGCGTGTCCTAGAGAAGCTCCTTAATGATTATCGGAGGAGGCAGGATAAGGTGCAAGGGGACCCTTCCGGGATGAGGACATTCATGACGATATTCTCACTGCGAAGCCATCCTCAGGATAGTTTGTTTGCATGGTCTGCAGGCTTCCAATTGGCGAAGCAAAAGAAAGTACTGCTCCTTCCGCTGGAGCTGCTCCCGATTCCCAGGTTATCCTTCCTGGAGCAGAACCAGGGAAGCATATCGGATTTTATCTATTATCTGAAAGAGAATTCTAATCCGGAGCTTAAACTGCGCGAGCTCCTTAGTTACAATAACAATCTGGCTTATCTGTCCACAGTATCCCATGGCTTCGACCTACTTTCCCTGAACACGGAGGATATCGATAAATTAGCAGAGGCACTTCGTGATAATACACAGTATCAGTTAGTGATCTTCTATCTTGGATATTATCATGAGGCTGGCATGGAACTGATTAGGCTAAGTGACCGGGTGATTATAATCAATGGTCAGGAGACAGTTGACGAATCAATTTATAAAGAATGGGTAAGACAAATGAATTGCGTCGGAATCGATACGGAACAGGAGAAGTTCTGCGTAATGAATCTGCCGGTGGAATCCGGGAAGGTGGTTAGTTATTCAAGCCTTACAGAGATCAGTAACAGCAGTCTCTGGCAGCAGGCAGAGGAATATCTATCGAAAGGATCAGGTAGCCAGCCATGAAGCATAGAAAGGAGCTGCTCCGACAGAGAGTAATACGAGAGATCGACTTATGCAGAGAGGTCAGTGATGAGGAACTATATGAGACCATTGACCGTATCTTGATGAACTATTGCAAAGAGGAATACATCACCATTCGGGAGAAGGTTCAGCTTCGTCGAGAAATATTTAACTCCATAAGGAGGTTGGATATTCTTCAGGAATTGATCGAAGATCCGTCCATCACAGAGATCATGGTCAATGGTCCGGAGCATATATTTATTGAGCAAAACGGTAAGATCTCCCCCAGTGACCGATGCTTTGAATCATCTCAGAAGCTGGAGGATGTAGTTCAACAGATGGTGTCACATTCCAATCGTGTGATCAATGAGGCCTCCCCAATCGTGGATGCCCGACTCGCAGACGGTTCACGTGTCAATGTAGTTCTTGCTCCGATCGCCATGGAAGGGCCCATCATTACCATTCGTAAATTCCCCAATCAACCCATCGACATGGACCGCTTATTAGAGCTTGGATCCATCACAAGTGAGGTTGCCTTATTTCTTAAGCAATTAGTAATCGCAGGATATAACATCTTCATCAGCGGTGGCACCGGCTCCGGTAAAACCACATTTCTCAATGTATTATCAAATTATATCCCCGCAAATGAGAGAATTATCACAATCGAGGATTCAGCCGAGCTTCAGATCCGGAATATACCTAACCTTGTTCGTATGGAGGTTCGGAATGCCAATTCGGAGGGAAGTAATGAGATTACGATTCGTGATCTCATCAAGACCTCACTTCGAATGAGGCCGGATCGAATCATCGTCGGAGAGGTTCGCGATGCGGCGGCAATCGATATGTTACAAGCTCTTAATACCGGACACGATGGCTCACTTTCTACCGGACATGCCAATTCCCCAGCGGATATGCTTGGACGATTGGAGGCACTTGTGATCTTAGGAGCTGAGATTCCGTTGCTTGCAGTTCGTAAACAGATCTCCTCGGCGATTGATATTATCGTTCATCTGGGAAGACTCAGGGATCGCTCCAGAAGGGTCCTTGAGGTGTGTGAAGTGCTTGGCTGTCAAGAAGGAGAGATTGCGCTTAATACAATTTATGAATTCGAGGAAGACAGCGAAGAGGACGGCAGGGTATTCGGAAGCCTGGTTAAGAGAAATGACCTTAAGTATAAGGACAAGCTAAAGCGGGCGGGTATTCATCTTTACTGATTAGGGAGGGAAACAGTTCGGTAGGTTAATATAATATTAGGTGTACATGAAGTATCATGGACCAAATCGAACTGGAACGAGAGGTTATCGAACGAGAATTTAGAATGAGGGAGAGTAGAATGCGGGATTATAATCATTATCATTTCACCCGGAAGGAAATTATACAATATCTTCTGCAGGGAATTCTGTTCATCATTTTAATCGGCTACCTGTTCTATCAGCATATCATCGGAATTATTCTGCTTCTCCCTTTGTTGTATCTTTATCTGAAGAGGAAGCAACAAAGTCTCAGGATGGAACAGCGATGGAAGCTTAATCTGGAATTCAGGGATGGAATTCTGGCTTTGTCAGCAGCTTTGGAGGCAGGCTATTCTGCTGAGAATGCATTAGACGAAGCCAGAAGGGACTTAAGCCGTATCTATCTTGAGGAGAATATGATTATGCAGGAGTTCAACTATATGTCGAATCAGATACGGATGAATATGACGGTCGAGAAGGCACTCAGAGAGCTTGCGATTAGGAGTGGGATTGAAGATATTAAATCTTTCTCCGAAGTATTCAGTACAGCAAAACGAACCGGTGGTGATCTGATTCATGTGATAAAGCTTACGGCTGGTATCATCAATGACAAGATTGAGGTGAAGAGAGAAATCATTACCCTGATTACGGCAAAGCGCTTTGAAGCTAACATTATGAAGGGAATTCCATTATTCATCTTAATCTATCTGTCTGTATCCTCACCCGGTTTCTTGTCACCTCTCTATCATAATACCTTCGGAGTAATTGCTATGACTTTATTATTACTTTGTTACCTGGGTGCATTTCTGATGATTGATCGTATTGTTGCGATTGAAGTATAAGGAGGAAATAGATGCTGATCATTACGATTGCGGTGCTCCTGTCAGTGGTAGGGTTATATCTTTACTCTTTACGAAGACCAAGGGAATGGCTGGCGGAGCTTGATAAGAAGGAACACAAATTATATTTTCTCTATCCTATGGCAGAGATGATTCTGTCCGAATCGGTGCTCCATAAGCTGCTTCAGTCAGACCGGGAGATTACCGATTCGATTAAGGCATTAAAGGTTACCTCAAAGCCGGAGAAGGAACAGAGATTATATGAATACAGCAAGGTGGCCTTGGTAATCGCAGTCTTGTCACTTTTTGCAGTCCTGTCATTCTTTGCCATGCTTGATGGTCAAAGCGCCATGCTCCTTAAGGATGGCAGTTACCTGACCCGTCCGGAATACGGAGAGGGAAGCAACAGGGCAAGACTGGATGTAACCCTGGAAGGTACAGCTCCAAAGGAGGGTGGTAAGAAAGACGATAAGCTCACGAAGCAGATTACATTAGAAATTGCAGAGCGTATCTACACCGACGAAGAGCTCGATCAGCTTTTCGAACAGGGGAAGGAATACATCCTTGACCATGTACTTGAGAGTAATGAAAGACTGGAAGAGATTGATCAGAACCTAAACTTCTGCAAGACAATCCCAGATACAGGGATTACAGTAACCTGGGAGCCGGAGGATAATACCCTGATTCAAAGCGATGGAACAGTACTAAATGGAGAATTAACGATAGAGCAGAAGACTTCGGTTACAGCTACCTTAAGCTATGGAGAACGGCGAACTAATCTATGTATCTATCTGAAGATACTGCCGCGAAGGTACAGTGAGGAAGAGAAGCTGAACCAGAATCTTAGCGAGGAGTTGAAAAAAGCAGACCAGAGTTCAAAGCATGAAAGGCACTTTAAACTTCCCATTAATCTTGACGATTACCGTCTCACCTGGAGGGAAGAGACAAACTCAACCGGAGGTACATTTGTAATCCTGGGTATCTTGCTGGCAGTCGTCTTGTGGTATGCCAGAGATTATGAGATTAAGAATCAAATGAAGCGTCGCAAAGAACAGCTGCTCATCGATTATCCGGAGA
>JAGFXQ010000226.1 GCA_017861355.1 Bacillota bacterium | reverse complement strand
ATAACCTGTTTTTGAAGTAATATAAATGTAATGATACTAGGAATGACAACGACTACCGTTGCTGCAAACATGGCACCGTAATCGCTGGCAAATGCACTCTTAAAATAGTAAAGCGCAATCGGAAGGGTTCTTTTTCCGGTCTCCCCGGTTAAAGTAAGCGCCAGCTGAAACTCGTTCCAACACAGCAAAAACTGAATTACACCTGCCGTAGCAAATGCCGGTCTCGTAAGAGGCAGCACAATCTGTACAAAGGTTCGGAGAAATCCGGAACCATCAATATAAGCGGCCTCCTCCAAGGTATACGGAATGGTCTTTATGTAACTCATCATGACATAGAAGGTAGTCGGCAGACCAAGCGCTGTGTATACAAGAATCAGACCGGTTCGCGTATTATATAGGTGGGTTGCATTTAATATGGTATATAATGGCTGAAGCAACGCTGCTCCCGGAATAATCAGTCCCATGGAAAACAGAAGCATTACCACTCCCTTTAACTTAAAGGTGCATCTTACCACTACATAAGCAGCCATGGAACATACGATAAGATTCAACACAGTACCTGCGATGGCAATAAGAATACTATTCTTATAAAAAGTTACAAGAGGCGCCAGCCCAAATGCTGTCACATAATTGCTAAAGTGAAATCCGGAAGGAAATCCCAAGGTTCCGGATAAAATCTCGCTATTGGTTTTAAATGAAGAAAACAATACCCACGCAAAGGGCACAATGGAGATGACCACTATGACCGTCAGCAACAGGGCTGTAAGTACTTTTCTAATTATTCGAAACATAATGTCATCCTTTCTATTCTTTTGCATCCATATGGAACATTTTACGAATACTCTTAAGCACAATCAGTCCAAGTATCACCAGTAAGACACCTTGTGCATTTGCCAGTCCATAATTGTTGTTGGTAAATACTGTCTTATACAGATACATGGGCATGTTCATGGTTCTGCTTCCCGGTCCACCGTTGGTGGTCATCATGATTATGTCCAGCTTCTGCAGCATACTGGTAGCTGCCAGAACCACTGAGGTTCCGATAATATTTTTCATAAGTGGTAAAACCACATATATATCTGTCTGAAAAGACGAGGCCCCATCGATCTTTGCTGCTTCATATACATCTTCAGAAACAGATGACATCTCCGCCATGACCAAAATTGTAACAAGTCCTGCATATGGAAGCCATGTCATAGTAACCGCAAAAAAAGCGGACTTAGGATCCATAAACCAGTTCTGAGTAAAGCCTTCTCCCGTAATTTTCGTAATAAATGAATTGACAAGTCCATACTGCGGATTCATCACACACAAGAACAGCATCCCCAGAGCTGCACTCGAAATTACATTTGGTATAAAGTAAATGGTTCTTATTGCACTGCTATACCATTTCTTTTTCGCTAGAACTATCGCCACGGTAGTTCCGATCAATACATGAAAGGTTGCCTGAAGAAGTATCCAGACAATAGTATTTTTTAAACCGTCAACAAAAGTTTGGTCTTCTGTAAATAAATACTTGAAATTCTTTAATCCAACAAATGATATTTCCTTGCCAATGGACCAATTCGTAAAGGATGTACCAAATAAGACCCCAATAGGACCAAGGAATACAAAGCTAAATAATAAAATTCCCGGAAGCAGAAATAGTACTATCCATTTCTTATTTTTTGTCATAATATACCTCCATGCAGCCACTTCCTGGCTGCTCAAATCCTGTAAATTGCTTTTTAATTCAGACGAACCTTCAAAAAAAGCAAAAAAATAGCGTAAGCATAAATATAAAGCTCTGTTAAGTCCTTATTTATGCTTACGCAACTGGTTAAAAATCTTATTGCTTGTTCATTTCAGCTAATTTTGAAAGTGTATCCGCAAATTCCTCCGGAGTAATCTCATCATATGCAAGTTCTGGATAACGAACAGATGTCTCATCTACAATAGCGGAGTACGCTGTATTATCAATATTCTCAAATGTGTACTTTGCACTACCGGATAACTCGATCAGTTCTGCAAGAACCGGATTAGCTGCCTTGTACTCAGCGGACAACTCGATGTTGTCTGTCAAAGGAAGAACGCCTGCCTTCTCGAGGAATACGCTCTGAGCATACTCACCGGTCTTGAACTTAAGGAATTCAAGAGCACCTTTTTGTTCTTCTTCCGATTTTCCGTTTGTACAAAGAATATATCCAACCTCAAACTGTGAAACCAATCCATCTTCCGGATAAAGAGCTACGCCAACCTTTTCGCCCATACCTGGCGCAGATTTCGTCTCATCAGTAAAATCAGGACACATCCAAGGTCCGTTAGCAATCATAGCCACATTACCCTGCTCGAAGTTATTTGCTGCATTCGCATATAATGCACCTACTGCATCCGGGGTAGTGTACTCCTTCAAACATGTTTTAAGCATCTCCAAGCCCTTGATCACTGAGCTGTTGTTATAGTTTGTAGGATAGCTGGTATTCATGAATTTATTTCCTTCTGCACCATCGGTACCGATCATAGCAGCCAGCCAAAGGTTGGTAGTCCATGCATTTTCACCGGTCATTAAAGCGAGTGGTGTAAATCCAGCGTCCTTCAACTTTGCATTGTTGCTCATGAACTCATCCCAGGTCTTAGCCGGAGTGATGCCCGCTGTTGCAAACATATCCTTGTTGTAGAAATATCCGATAATCTGACGCTGATTGGCGATAGAGTATACGCTTCCGTCCTCTGCCATATTGTAGTTCATAGCGTCTTCTCCAACTATCTTCATCCACTCTGCATCTTCTTCTAAAAATGGCTTAATATTTACAGCCTGTCCATTCTCAATCGCTAACTCTCTGATACCATTCTTTCCAATCAGTACATCCGGTAATGTCTGAGAAGAAGCTAATATCTTCATCTTATCAACGAATGCATTATCACTGGGAAGCTCTTCTACTACTACTTTGTACTTTCCTGCATACTTCTCATTGAATGCGCTGATTACTTCTTCTTCTGCTGCTGCAGATGCATGAGAACCAACCATAAAGGTTGCATAAGAGATTTCTACCGGTTCGGAGGTTGTCTCTTCTGCCTTACTCTCTTTGTCTGAACCTTCCGCTGTTGTATCTGTCTTACTGGTACTTGTTTCTTTGTCTGCATCATTACTTGCTTTATTGCCACATGCTACCAATGACATGATCATGGTAAGGGCCAACAGTAATGCAAATACTTTTGATAATCCTTTTTTCATAACATCCTCCTAAATAAATGGTTTATTGCTTAACGCATGATTAGAATACCGCATCTGCCATTTATTCAAAATAGAATCCCTTTTCTTCCTGTTATAGAAATTTGACCACTTCTTTTTTTGACAGGTTTTATTCTCTTTTTTCTTGTGTGTTTTTTACCTTTAAGGAAATATCTTGCCATAGGTGGCTGTCGTATTAAGGTTTTTCCATAGAAGTTATATTCTTTGTGATAGCTTCTTATTTATCCTGTCTAAAATCAGACGGACTCTTTCCGGTATATTTCATAAAAACATTCGTAAAATAAGGTGCATCCTTAAAGCCTACTGCCTGTGCTATCTCATAAATCTTCGTATTCGTTCCTGCCAGGAGCTCTTTTGCCTTACCCACTCGGTACATGGCTATCTTCTCAGTAACCGTATAGCCGGTCAATTTTTTATAAGCACGACTCACATAGCTGTTGTTCAGATACAGTTCATTACTGATAAACTGAAGATTAAGTTCTTCCCTGTAGTGCTGGCGGATACATTCATCCACCTTTTTTACCAGCTCGTTCTTAAAATTTTTCTTGCCAATGCATAGTTCTCTGACTCTCTCAATGGTGTCATTACCTACACGAATCAAACGAAAGATTGTCTTAGCGTTCTGGATCTTCTCATACACTTCCTTCTCCATCTCATTAAAGTCCTGATCTACATCCAGATGATACCTTACCGCCTTATGAATGATGGAGCTGCAGATCACCAGCATATAGAGCTGACACTGTTCAAAGGCACAGCCGGAATCAGCCAACTTTTCAAATCCTTCTGCCAACTTTTCTTCTGCCTCCTGGCTTTCCTCGTCAAAGGTAAGCTCTAACAGCATATTGGAATATCTGTCCACATCAAAGGCTGTAATCGCTCCGGGTAATGACAGAGAGGTGTACACTTTTATTGCAGTTCCCTGCGTTGTTATCTTAGCCAATGCCTGTCTTGCTTCTTCATAACCATTTTTAAGCCGCTTTACATCTTTTACTTCCGAGCTAAGTCCCAGCTTAATATCAATCCTCATGAATTCTTCAATCATAATGATAATATTGTTGAAATAATCTACTATGGTATTCAGTCCGATCGTGCTATTCTTCTTGTATCTGACCGGAATAATCAAATACGAATCCGTAACCGGCAGAATGCTGTAGCTACAGTCTTTTAAAGAGATCCGAAGAATGTTGTTCAGAAGCTCGGGTATATTTTGACTTCCTGTTTCTTTATCATAAAAGGTAATATCGCAAGCACAAAGAACATAATTATTCTCTTGCAGTTTACCTTCCTCTATCTCCTTCGCTGTAATCTCCCCCGTCCGAATCAGACGTTGAAATACATTAACATAATCAAAGCTGCCAGGCACTTCTGCTTTACCTGATTCCCCTGTCTCTCTTTCCTTTACAATCTTATCTATGGTTTTATTGATCGCTAAGGGCAATTCTTCAATAAATTCATTTTTGACAATGAAATCAGACACATCATACTTGATTGCTTGCTTTGCCAGTGCGAAATCAGAATATGCGGTTAAGATAATCACCTTAGCAGGATACTTCTCACTGATTCTTTTACTCAGCTCAAGTCCATCCATAATTGGCATCTTAATATCAGTCACCACGATATCCACCGGATTACCTTCCATATACTGAAGGGCAGCACTTCCGCTATTACAGGAATGCACCACCTCACACCCCAGTTCTCTCCAATGAATCAGATGAATTATACCTTCCCTGATATTACGTTCATCATCAACAATCATTACTTTTATCATTCTCTGTCTCCATACTCTTCTTTGGGATATGTATCTCTATGTCTGTTCCTTCATTTTCCTCGCTATGAATGATCAGGCCATACTGTCCACCATAGATCAGCTTCAATCTTTGATTGGTATTGTTCAGTCCCATCTTATCGCGTCGGATACTACCATCGTTTTCCAGGCCAACTTTCTCTGATACTACCTCTGCTGCATTAAAACCGGCTCCATTATCTATGACATGAATCAAAATCTCTTCTTTCCCATTTACAAGCACATATTCCAGGGTGACACGGACCATGGCTCCTTCGGACATATTCTCGATACCATGTACAATCGCATTCTCCACCATTGATTCAATAATCAGTCTGGGAATCTCGCAATTCAGTATAGTATCATCCGATACATCAATACTGTAGTTTAGGCGATCATCAAATCGCTCCTTTTGAAGCCAGAGATAATACTCTACATACTTAATTTCCTCCTTGATTGATACAATGGCACGGGCATCCTTATAGATGCCTGCCCGCAACAAGGCAGAAAGCGAAGAAATCATCTTATATATCTTTTCATCCCCGGACATTTTCGCCTTAATCTGTATGGTTAATAAAATATTAAACAGAAAGTGAGGATTCATTTGATGCTGAAGAAACTTAATTTCCATCTCGTCCAGCAATATTTTGGACTCATAAGCACTCTTTACCAAACGCTTTACCCCATTCGTCAGGAGGACAAAAATCACCAGTATGATCGCCGCAAAAAGTACTGATATTGCAAGAAAGGATTTCATGCCTAAGAATGTACGTAGTACTACCTCTTGCTTCGGATACAGATAGATTAAATTATATTCTTTATTTATCGCTCGTTTCGTCACAATATAACTGGTTCCATTCATCACAAGCTCACTTTTCTCTGTGGAATTGGATAACCCAAGTAGCTTCTGT
>JAGFXQ010000225.1 GCA_017861355.1 Bacillota bacterium | reverse complement strand
ATCGTAAGATTTTCTGTATAAAATCATAGAAAATAAACTTCTGTTTTGCAGTAACATCATAATGAGTATTTCATCAGGAAGAGAGGAAGAATGGATGGTAGCAATATGATACCGGAGTTCTTATATTGCTCCTAGTTCCACGAAATATATCATAGCAAAATAAGGGGTAATTTTTATGGTACGCAAACGGAAAAGAAAAAAGTCAGGAATACGTATCTTTGCAGCACTAATCTTTATGTTTGTCCTTGTTGTATCTGCTTACACATCAATCAGTATTCTGGGAAGCCATCAAATCTTTAAAAAGGAATACGACGATAATACCGCATCATACCGTTCGGTAAAGGTAACGCCTAATTCTACTGAAGATAGAATAATATTGCCTAATCCATCTATTGTTCCAGAGCCTACCATTTCGGAAGCTTCAGAAAGTCTGAACAGTCCGAACGCAATCCTGATTCGGTTAACCGATGATACTGTTCTGATGCAAAAAAATAGTGAAGATATCGTTTATCCTGCTTCTTTGACAAAAATGATGACTACCATTGTTGCGATAGAAAATCTACCAGATCTAACCGCAGAAATCGAACTTACCAATGCTGTATTTGAAGGACTGTACGAAGCAGATGCATCCATGGCAGGTTTTGAACCAGGTGAGAGGGTTAAAGCAATCGACCTTCTTTACGGAATTATGCTCCCGAGTGGTGCAGAGTGCTGCATTGGTCTTGCGGATCAGATTGCGGGATCGGAGCAGAATTTTGTGGAGCTCATGAATCAAAAGGCGGCAGAGCTTGGAATGATCAATACCCATTTTGAAAATACGACAGGTCTTCATGATGAAAACCACTACACAAACGTCAAGGATTTATCTGTTCTATTAAGCTATGCACTAAAAAATGATACCTTCCGAGAGATTTTTACTTCGGCCAAGCATTTCACACTGCCTACGAATCGGCACCCAGAGGGAATGACATTTTACAGTACGATGTTTAAAGGACTAGGGAATCAAACAATTATGGATGGTGAGATAATCGGAGGAAAAACAGGATATACGGAGGAAGCTGGTTTATGTCTTGCTAGTCTTGCCGAGGTGGGAGAAGATGAATACATTCTGATTTCCGCCGGTGCGAAAGGGAATCACCGCACGGAACAGTATAATATTACAGATGCATTAGTTGTGTATAACAGTATAGGAAAATGAAAAACTTCCTATAATGAACATGCGGCTATATGCTATTACGGAAATATGTGATATTGGAGTAATACACTCATTTTTATAAATGAGTACAGGATTCAGTATCTCAGATTAAATAAACCACATTGTTGTAAATACCAAAAAATTATGATAGAATCAAATAAATAGACTAGAGTACTGACTTTTAACATACTTTTTTAAGTTGAGACATAATTACTTAATATGCATCCTTTATGAAGCAATTTGTACTATATGTATCATCCGTATTTTGTGTCGCAGAAACACAAGAAATAAGCTGTAAAACTTAATTAGGAAGTTATGTTTTGTCTGATTAACAAATAGTAGGAAATAGGTTTGTATATGGTGCTCGCTGTATGGATACATTACATTAAGAATAGGAAGGGACCTATATGACGAAGATTAATCAGTTATCCAACAAGGTTACAGTAGTAACGGAAGTATTACCATATTTACAAAGTGCATCCTTTGGTATTTGGATTAAAGCAGGCTCATCCAATGAAGATGATAGTAATAATGGTATAGCCCACATTATTGAGCATATGTTGTTTAAAGGAACAAAGAGTCGCAGCGCAAAACAAATCGCTGATGAGATGGCACGTATTGGTGGTAATATGAATGCCTTTACCAGTAAGGAATGTACCTCATATTATGCCACTACTTTAAGGGAACATTTACCGATCGCAATTGACATCATCTCTGATATGCTTACCAATTCACTGATTGATGACAAAGCTTTGAAGAAGGAAAAAGGCGTTATTATTGAAGAAATAGATATGTACGATGATTCTCCGGAGGATCTGGTGCACGAGATGCTACAGCAGAGAATTTGGAAGGATCATCCCCTGGGCTATATGATTTCCGGCACGAAGAAGATCGTACGTAAGGTAACGAGAGAGCAGATCCTGGATTTTATGGACACTTATTATGTCGGAGCAAATATGATAATCTCGGTAGCCGGGCATTTCGATGAAGAGATGGTATTAGGCCTCTTGGAAGAGAAGTTCGGTGGAATCAAAGCGGAGAGTGATAAGATTAATCAGAAGAAGAGCAGACCGGAATACAATCGTGTTCAATGTAAAAGACATAAAGATATTGAACAGCTGCATTGTAATATTGCTTTTGATTGTATCTCCTATCTGTCAGAAGAAAGATATGTGCTATCCATATTAAATTCCATCCTGGGTGGAAGTGTGAACTCCCGCTTGTTCCAGAAGATCAGAGAAAACAGCGGATTAACTTATTCCATCTATTCCTACGGCAGTTCCTACCGTGAGACTGGACTCTTTCATATCTATGCAGCCATGAACCCCTCTCAGACACCTACTGTGGTGAAGAAGATTTATCAGATCATTACAGAGATTAAGAAAAAGGGTGTGACTGCAGAAGAACTCTCTATGACCAAGGAGCAGATTAAGACGGAATTGATTCTGGGGAATGAGAGTGCCAAGAGCAGGATGAATGCCAACGGTAAAGCATTGTTAAATCGTGGACGGTTGATCCAGATGGAAGAGCTGATTGAGGGAATTGATAAGGTAAGCTTGAATCACATTACTGAATTTGCAAACCAGTATCTGAATCCGGCGAAGGCTTCTGTTTCACTGGTTGGTAATCTGAAGGACCTGGATATGAGAATTTTAGAATATTAATACGGATAGAAATTTTATTAATTGAAAATTGATAAATAAAGGAACTATAAAAAAAGGAACTATAAAAAAAGGAACTAGATTAATAAAGGAAGCAATAAATTAAGGAAGCAGATAATTATAGGAAGATAGTTGTGAAATAAATAAAGTAATAGGGAGGTTATGAAATGAGGTATGAGATTATTGGAGAGCCGTTGCCCGTTGTTACCTGTTATGTGAATTCGGGTGAGACTCTGATCACGGAACGAGGTTCCATGAGTTGGATGAGTCCCAACATGAAGATGGAGACTTCTACAAATGGTGGATTAGGAAAGGCACTCGGAAGAATGTTCTCCGGAGATTCCTTGTTCCAAAACCGATACACTGCAATGGGCGGAGAGGGTATGATTGCCTTTGCTTCAAGCTTTCCAGGCTCGATACGGGCATTAGAGATTAGCCCCGGCAACAATATGATTGTTCAGAAATCCTCTTTCTTAGCGTCAGAAGCAAGCGTAGAATTATCGCTGCATTTCCAGAAGAAGCTGGGAGCAGGTCTGTTTGGTGGAGAGGGTTTTATCATGCAGAGACTTTCCGGTCATGGTACTGTATTCATTGAGATAGATGGTTTTGCAGTTGAGTACACCTTGCAACCGGGTCAGCAGATGGTGGTAGATACCGGTTATCTGGCAGCGATGACGGAAAGCTGTACCATGGAGGTTCATACCGTACCCGGATTAAAGAATATGATTTTTGGTGGAGAAGGTGTATTCAACACAGTAGTAACCGGACCTGGCAAGATTATTCTTCAGACGATGCCGGTAATGAGTGTTGCTAACTCTCTGATTCCTTTTTTGCCTACCGGGAATAAATAGTAGATAGGACAATGGAACACACTGTTGTTGTGGTGTTCAGTTAAAAGAGATAAAATTAGGTATAAAAATAGGGATAGGAAAGCCGGATGAAACATCATGACGGCTTTTCTATCCCTGATTTTTGTGATATCGCTATTATTAGTGGATGGTGATGGTATAGGAAGCTTCGAACACCTCATCTGCAGCAAGCTGATTTCCGTATTGTCGTTCCTCCAGTGTACCATTAAAGTCACTGTAATCACAACGACCATACCAAGGCTCGATACAAACAAAGGGTACATTCTTCTTCGCAGGTGACCACAGACCAAAGAGTGGTGCATCAAAGTGAACGGAGAGATACGGTTTCTTTGTACTGTCAGCAAAGGAGACACAGTGATATTGATTTTCCTCGATAATGAGAGCATCCCGGTCGAACAGATGAGAATAGATCGGCAGGAAACCATCCTCGGTGGTCAGAATATGCTGCTCCTCGAAAGGCTTGTTCACAGCCATACCGTTTTCATCGACTAATAGGTAATGGATCGGCTGATCAGTATCAAACTTAAGATAATAATCCGATCGCAGTTCTCCATCCTTCAGAGGACAACGGAAGGCCGGGTGCCCGCCGATAGAGAAGTGTAGAGTACCGCTGCCGGTGTTGATTACCTTCCATAAGACAGTAATCTGATTTTCCTCCAGCTGATAGCCTAATTCCAGGCGAAAATCAAAGGGATACACCTTCTTGGTCTCATCATTTGCTTCCAATGAGAACCAGAGTTCCTTCTCAGACTGACGAATTAGATCAAAGTTCATGTCTCTGGCAAAGCCATGCTGAGGTAAAGAATAGGTCTGCCCCTGAAAGGTATAGGTTTTGTTCTTCAAAGAGCCAACAATCGGAAAAAGGATGGGGGAATGACGCTTCCAGAAAGCAGGGTCCCCATTCCACAAATATTCGGTATTTGTATTACGGTGGGTAATTCGGGTGAGTTCAGCTCCGCAATCCTCCACCTCAATTGCTAAGATTTCATTTTTTAATGTATAGGTTGACATCATGTTTTCTCCTTTGGCAGTAACATTTTCGGTATCATTTTATCATAGAGAACGATAATTTACCACAGCTATTTCATGTGCTATCCATTTATGGTAGCCTTTCATTAATGAAAATTATGAATTTGTATTGACTTTCTTAAACGGAATGTTATAATTACGATAGTAACGAACATATACAACATATTGAATATGATGTATGTAATAAAGCGTTGACGAGAAGAGTACTATGTTGAATAATTCAGAGAGAGATATGATTGGTGTGAGTATCTTATTATGATATGTAGGAAGACCAACTCCGAGCGACCCTAATCCGGTCCGGTGATCCCGTTATCATCTAATTAAGTGGGTGCTATACACCAATAAGGGTGGAACCGCGACGTAAACTATACGCTCGTCCCTTTCGATACGCAGAGTGCAATCGAAAGTGGGGAGTTTTTTTATACCCTAAAATTATCAGTTGTATCTGCAAGGTGTTAACGGAGAATAAATCTCCAGATTAAGGTAACATCAATTATTTATAATATGAAAGGAGATATTTATGAAAATCACATTAAAAGACGGATCTTTCAAAGAGTATGACAAAGCAATGTCCGTATACGAGATCGCAAGTGATATCAGCGAAGGCTTAGCAAGAATGGCCTGTGCTGGAGAATTGGACGGCAAGGTGGTGGACCTTCGAACTATCGTTGATCAGGACAGCAGTTTAAATATTGTAACCTTTAATGATGCTGCAGGTAAGGCAGCATATCGTCATACAACTTCACACGTATTGGCTCAGGCAGTGAAGAGATTATACCCGGAGGCAAAGCTTGCAATCGGACCTTCAATTGACACTGGTTTCTATTATGATTTTGACCTCCCTTCCTTAGACAGAGCAGCTCTCGATGCTTTGGAAGTTGAGATGAAAAAGATTATTAAAGAGGGTGCAGACCTGGTTCGCTTTACACTGCCCCGTGCAGAGGCAATTGCTCTCATGCAATCTAAGAATGAGCCTTATAAGGTGGAGTTAATCGAAGATCTGCCGGTGGATGCAGAGCTTTCCTTCTACCAACAGGGTGACTTCGTTGATCTCTGTGCCGGACCGCACTTAATGAGTACGAAGAATATTAAAGCATTTAAGCTGAGAATATTAAAGCATTTAAGCTGATTAATTCCTCCGGTGCTTACTGGAGAGGCTCTGAGAAGAATAAGATGCTGACCAGAGTATATGGTACTGCATTTACCAAGAATGCTGAACTGGATGAATATTTAGTATATCTTGAGGATATCAAGAAGCGTGATCATAACAAATTAGGCCGTGAGATGGAGTTATTTACTACGGTTGATGTAATCGGACAGGGACTTCCGCTCTTGATGCCGAAGGGAACTAAGATGATCCAGACTCTTCAGAGATGGATCGAGGATGAGGAGGAGCGTCGTGGTTATGTAAGAACCAAGACTCCTTTGATGGCTAAGAGTGATTTATATAAGATTTCCGGTCACTGGGATCATTACAAAGAGGGTATGTTTGTTCTAGGCGATGAGAAGGTGGATAAAGAAGTATTTGCGCTTCGTCCGATGACCTGTCCCTTCCAGTATTATGTATATAAGAACAGTCAGAAATCCTATCGCGATTTGCCTCTTCGTTATGGTGAGACATCAACTCTATTCCGTAATGAGGATTCCGGTGAAATGCATGGCTTAACTCGTGTTCGCCAGTTCACGATTTCCGAAGGTCACTTAATTGTTCGACCGGATCAGATGGATGAAGAGTTCAAGGGTTGTCTGGATCTTGCCAGATACTGCTTGAAGACATTAGGTGTTGAGGATGATGTAACTTATCGATTATCCAAATGGGATCCGAATAACACAGCAAAATATATCGGAACCGTAGATGTATGGGAAGAGACTCAGGACAGAATCCGTAAGGTATTAACAGAACTTGAAATCCCCTTCTATGAAGAAGAGGGCGAGGCTGCTTTCTATGGTCCTAAGGTGGATATTCAGGCAAAGAACGTATATGGTAAGATGGACACAATGATTACTGTTCAGTGGGATGCCCTGATTGCGGAGCAGTTCGATATGTACTATGTTGATCAGAACGGTGATAAGGTTCGTCCTTATATCATCCACAGAACCAGCATGGGTTGTTATGAGAGAACATTGGCATGGCTGATTGAGAAATATGCCGGCTTATTCCCGACCTGGTTATGTCCCGAGCAGGTAAGAATCTTACCAATTTCTGAGAAATACCATGAATATGCGAAGAAAGTAAAGGAAGAGCTCCAGAACAATAATGTTCTTGTTACTATAGATGAAAGAGCTGAGAAGATTGGTTATAAGATCAGAGAGGCTAGACTGGATCGTGTTCCTTACATGCTAGTCGTAGGACAGAAGGAAGAGGAAGATGGCGTAGTATCGGTCAGAAGCCGTTTCCTTGGAGACGAAGGACAGAAGCCACTTGCTGATTTTGTTGATGATATCTGTAAGGAAATCAGAACAAAAGAAATCAGAAAAATCGAAGTAGTAGAGAATAACTAATAATATATCATACTAATAAAGAAAAGTCCGTGAAACGCATTTTGACTTATCGATTGTTGTCGATGATGCAATTTGTGTTTCACGGACTTTCTCTATAAAATATAGCTTTTTGTTGACAAATGCAGCCTTGGGTTATATGATTTCTTATAACAATATTTGAATAATAATACATATATAAGTTGGGAAAGGTGGATGTGATGAGTAATTACCATATCGAGACAAAATGTATTCAGGAAGGTTATCAGCCAAAGAATGGTGAGCCGAGAGTATTACCGATTTATCAAAGTACTACCTTTAAATATGATTCCAGTGAGCATGTCGGTAAACTGTTTGATCTTACTGAGGAGGGCTTTTTCTATACAAGACTTGCGAATCCAACGGTTGATTGCGTGGAACGTAAGATTGCTTCATTAGAAGGAGGAGTAGGTGCATTGTGTACATCCTCCGGTCAAGCGGCAAGTCTGATTGCAGTGCTCAATATTTGCAGTAGCGGAGACCACATGATATCCACCAGTACTATCTATGGTGGAACTACAAATCTTTTTGCCGTAACACTGAAACGGTTGGGAATTGAAGTAACCTTCGTTGATCCGGAGGCATCCTTAGAAGAATTACAAAAGGATGTCAGAGAGAATACAAAGCTGGTATTTGCTGAGACGATTGCAAATCCCGCTCTAGTAATTACGGATATCGAGAAGTTGGCTGAGTTCGCTCATAAGAATGGTTTGCCTTTATTTATCGATAATACCTTTGCTACGCCAATTAATTGCCGTCCCATTGAATTCGGTGCAGACATTATTGTACATTCAACCTCGAAGTATATGGACGGTCATGCGGTTGCTCTGGGTGGTGTTATCGTGGACAG